>DATAGL010000714.1:0-11176 GCA_036263755.1 Chitinophagaceae bacterium
CCGGTCACGTAGGTGGATTGCACCGAGGTCGTCACGGCCGGCAGCACCGGCGTGATGGTTCGCAGGCTGCGGTTTTGAATATAAGAGGAAAGAAAAGGAGTGTGCGCTCCGATCAGGTTCGAGGAAAGCCCGACAATATCAATGACTACGGTTTTGTGCATGGTGCACGAAATTAAGTCACCCGCGCAATACCTCCTGAACCCACTGCAGTTCCCGGGTAATGGATGGCCCGAGCGGCCCCTTCAGCTCCGGGGGCAGCACTTCCCAGGTATAGGTTTCCACTTCCAGGTGGCGGGTGAATGGCTGTTCCCGGTGCAGGCGCAGCACGGCTTCTATATCAGTACGCGTGGATTGCAGAAGACCGTATCCGTCCAGAAAAATAGGCACGTGGAAATGCGCCCGCCATTCCCCTTCCGTTGCGCCGGAGGCCAGGGCTTCCGGAAGGTCGGCATACGAGCGCACGGCACCGTCGGACCCGCGGGCCAGTACCTGGTGGAGGTAGGTAGATTCGTTGAACGGCCGGAACGCGTCCAGCACGGCGGCTTCGCTGCCCTGGGTAAAGGAAGCTTTCAGCGCTGCCGAGATCTGGATCTTTCCGGTGCGGATGCCCAGCCGGCGCAACCGCTCCACTACCTGTGCATGGTCCTCAAAACCCACGGCGAAATGGCACACATCATAGCAGAGCTGTACATATTCTTTGATCTGCGCTTCCGCTTCCTGCGGCGTGCCGCCAACAGTTTGCCGGAGGTAATTTATACCCTGAGGTAATAGTATATTTTCATACCATTCGAAAAAATCAGGTCCGTTGCCCAGCAACCCGTCCGGCTCGGGCTCGATATCGATATGGATCCACTTGCCCGTTTCAGCCCGCAGGCGGATCAGCGCAGCCACCACGCGCAGGAGGTTGTCCGTTGCCTGCCGCACCACTCCGGGTCGTTCAGTTTCTTCGTGCCAGAACACGTACGACAAGGGGGAAGTCGAAATGCCGCCTTCCAGCCCTTCCGGCAGCAGCTCCGCCAGGATACGGGCCAGCCGGATCGTGTAGTCCACGCGCTCGTCCGTGGTCCAGTCGGGCTTGTGCACCGAGTCCTTCACGCGTGTGCCGTGAAAGCCCCCGTACGGAAAGCCGTTGAGCGTAAACACATAGCAGTCATTTTCCTGCAGCCATTTCTTTAAGGCAGGCAGCGCCTGTGGGTCGTTCAGCAGGTCGCTGGATGCTGCTCCGGAAATCCGCAGGCCAAGCCCGAAAGGCGCTTCCGGTGAAACGGCTGCTTTGATGCCCGGCACCACTTCCCGTACCGACCGGAAGTGATCGGCCCAGCTTTCTCCGGCGTGTATGTTGGTACAATAGGTCAGATGTCCGTAGGGGGTATGCATAAGGCTTCGGGCGTTTATTGCAGTTGTTGGGACGAACGGATCAGCAGGTCCGCATCCAGCTCATGCACCTCTTCACCCGAGCCGATGCCGCGGAGCAGCATGATGGTGAGCTGGCCGCCGAGGTGTTCGCGGAATTCATTCAGCCCCGCCAGTAGCGGGCTCTGTTCGTTGCGGATGATCATCTGCTCATGGGTCAGGACAAAACCCAGGGTGCGCAGCAAGGATAGGATACGTTCCAGGGAAGCAGCGTCGAGCCGGCCGGACAGGTGGCTGTACACGCTGTCGAGCGCAATGCCCATGGCTACGGCTTCTCCGTGCCGGATGGAAAACCGGGTCAGCTGCTCCAGTTTGTGGGCGCTCCAGTGGCCGAAGTCCAGCGGGCGCGAGGAGCCCTGCTCGAACGGATCGCCGCCCGCGATGTGCTCCATATGCAGGCGGGCGCATTCGCGGATGAGGTATTGCATGGCCGGCAGGTCACGCGCCGCCAGCAGCGTGGCATTCGCTTCCAGCCATTCAAAGAACGGGGCATCCTTGATAAGGGCCACCTTGACGGCTTCGGACATACCCGAACGCCAGTCGGCATCGCTCAGCGTGGTCAGGAAGCGCGCATCGTTAAATACAGCTACCGGGGGCGCGAACGTGCCCAGGAAATTCTTTTTATGAAAAAAGTTGACGCCGTTCTTTACGCCAACACCCGAGTCGTTCTGCGAAAGCACCGTGGTCGGGATCCGGATATGCCGTACGCCCCGGTGCGCGATGGCTGCCGCATAGCCGGCCGCATCGAGCACCGAACCGCCCCCGATGGCTACAAGATAGGAATGCCGGTCGATGCCGTGCCGGTTGACCGCATCCAGTATCCGCTGGATGAAGCCTTCGTCGTTCTTGATGCTTTCACCGCCCGGTGCGGTCACCAGGTCCGGGATGGCTTCAAAACCGTCCAGCGGCCGGAGGTACCCTGCTATCTGCTGCGGGAGTTCCGGGTGTGCCTGCAGAACGCCTTCATCCACCACAAAAAGTAGTTTTTTGGCGGTCACGCGCCGTTCGCCTTCCAGAAAAGAGCGGAATACCGGGTTGGCCGGATCGAAAAGTCCTTCCGTAAAATAAACCTTGTATTGAAATTGAACGCGAAACGATTGCTGCAGAAAATCCATGATACCAAACTCCTCCGGCGGTTAATTGTCAAATTTGCGGGCGGAAATTACGCCAATTCGGTCGTTTTACCGTGGTGCAGCCTCCGGTGGCCGGGGAAATTAACAGGCTGGCCTGAAAATCAAAGGAGCCTGCATCACCAGGTCCGCAAGGCCGGATGGACAGGGTCGGTGGCGGAGCGTACAGGGCTTCCGGTTCAGGTAACGGCAAAGGCTTTCGCCAGTCCGACGGAAACCGGTAACAGCAGCAGGATGAGCAGCGCCATGCGGAGGTCGCCGAAGGCGGCCGCCCAGGAAGCATCGAGTACGATGAGGGCCAGCACCCCGGCTTTTACCGCCTTTCCGATGTTCGGCCCTACGGGTTGGCGCAAGGCCACCAGCAAGGGACGGTAAATCAAAAAGCCGAACAGCAGCAGGAAGGGAATGGCCACGTAGCCGTCACTGTCCAGTGCCAGGAAGGCAAGGGCCAGAATGACCAGTCCATACAGCGCAGCAGCCAGGTACAGGTTCCGGCGGCCGCCTCCATGCACTTCGCCCCGGCTGACGGAAGTAATGGCGGCAATGTACACTACCGGCACGATGGCAAAGATCCACGCCCAGCCAATAAACCAGGGATCGATACTGATCCCGAGCCAGAGATTCAATCCCCGGCACAGGCCCATATTCAGCGGTCCGAAAAAAGGATGATGCTTGGCCCATTTATCATACACCACCACCGCCACAGCAATGACCAGGGCAATGGCACCGGAAGCCGGCTGCAGGAGAAAGGCAGCTGCAACACCGGCCAGCAGGAGCAGGAAGCCGAACAGGAACGCATTCCGCTCCGGAATGAGCCCGCTGGGGATCGGCCGCTCCGGGCGTTCCACCCGGTCCAGGTCCGCATCGAAGGCATCATTCAGCACCACCCCGCCGCCGTAGAGGCAGGCCGTGGACAGGAACAGCAGGGCATAGCGGCTCCAGTGCGCCGCCGTGGTCTCAAAAAAAGAAGCATTGGCAATGGTAACGCCTGCCGCGATATCGGCGATTGCCGTAACGATATTGGCCGGCCGCAGCAGCCGGAGGTAACCGGATAAAATGTTCTGCACGGCTTAACGGATATAAATGGAGTTCTTGTCTACGCGGGGCTGTTGTCCGCCGCGCAGCACCGTATTTCCCTCAAATTTCTGGCTCTGGTCGATATCTTTTACGGCGGCGAAGTCGGCCTCATCGATCTGCCCGCTCTGGGCAAAGGCCGTAAGTGCATTGGTATAGGTCACCAGCCGCACGGCTTCTGCCGATATGTCCCGGTCCAGCATCAGGGCAGCCGTTTTGGGAACGGCCAGCGGGTCAGAGATGCCCCAGTCAGCCGCGGAGTTGATCATGATGCGTTCGGGACCGTACTGCTTCACGACCTCCACCATCCGCTCGTTGCCCATTTTGGTGAACGGGTAAATGGTAAAAGCCGCCCAGAAGCCCCGGTCGAGCACTTCTCGAACGGTTTCTTCATTATTGTGGTCCACGATCACCATGCGCGGGTCCAGGCCATGTTCCAGGGCAATGTCCATGCTCCGGGTGGTACCGCGTTTTTTGTCGCGGTGCGGCGTATGGATCTGCACCGGGAGACCGGCTTCCTTTGCGAGCTCGAGCTGTGCCCGGTAATATTTTTCTTCGGCGGCCGTCTGGTCGTCGAACCCGATCTCGCCTACGCCCACCACCCCTTCTTTATAAATGAACAGCGGCAGGATTTCCATTACCTGCTCGGCCAGTGCTTCGTTATTGGCTTCGCGCGAATTGAGCCCGATCGTACAATAATGCCGGATGCCGAACTGCGAAGAGCGGAAGCGCTCCCAGCCGATCAGCGAGGCGAAATAATCGCGGAACGTATCCACACCGGTGCGCGGCTGCCCCAGCCAGAAGGCAGGTTCAATAAGTGCCACCACACCGGCATCGGCCATCGCCTGGTAATCGTCGGTGGTCCGTGAGGTCATGTGCACATGCGGGTCGAAGAAGGTCATGCCTTTAACACGGTCGAGGTAAAACTCCGCGCCCGCGCCGGGTTTCAGGTCTTGTTCGGTGAACTGGTGGCTGCAACACATATTCTTGTTTTTTCGAAACGGAAAGGTACGTCAATGCGCGTTCAATATACCCGGGCTTCTTTTTCCGCCAGGGTGTTCCAGGTGAGGGTTCCGGCCGTGATGGCCGTTTTCAGCTCCGGGTCGGACCGGAGCAGGTCCTGTGCGGGGCGGTAGCTGCTGGCGGCGCAGGCCAGGGCAGCCGCCTCGCGCTCGATCGTATTTTCGGAGCTGAACACGCGCTGAATATCGCCGAAATTTTGTTCGTTGAGAAAGGGGCCCACATTCCGCCACAATAAGGGAGGAACCGGCCGGCCGGCGGCCCAGCGCTCGTGCGCGTAATCGGAAACGATCCGGGCGAGCTGCTCATTGGCACGCCGGTCGAGCCCGACGATCCGGTGCACCGGCTTTTCGGTAAAAAAGGCTTTCAGCACCAGCTGGTTCCAGGCGCCTTCCGCGAGTTGCTCCGACGGATAAGGATTGTCGCAGATCACGGCTTCCAGCACCGTTCCGATGTTGCTGCGGATGCCTTCGGTGCAGCGGTGTTTCCAGACTTCCGGGTAGGCCAGCAGGGGCAGTGCGCTGTAAAGGGCCACACTCTCATTCATCTCGGCGGCATGGAACAGTTGCTCGATCCCGCGGATGTAGGCTTCCTTATCCTTCGAGTCCCGTTGCAGCAACAGCCAGACACGGAAGAGCCGGTCCAGCGTCCAGCCGTTGGGCGTGAAACCCGGGCGGACCGCCTGCAGACGGGACAACTCTTCCGGTTTCAGCTCCAGAGGCTGCCGGCCGACGCGGCGGGTGGCTGTGGCAAAAAGCGTATTCTGCCGCCGGAGGTCCCCGGCGGGAGCTGCGGCCTGCTGCAGGTCAGCCCAGTCAGCGGCGGGCATGCGTGCCGCCAGCAACTGGCAGCACTGGAACAGAAAGGCTTCATGGTCGTAAGCGTAGACAGTTTCTTCCATGGTGGCCGGCAAATTAAGCAATATTGGAAAACAGAAGGGTGAGGGAGATCAGTTTCCGTCCGGCCGGGTGACAGGCGCGACAGCCAGAGGGAAAGAACACTTGGCTCAAAACCGGAAGCAGCTGGATGGCTTTGGCCTTTTATTGCAGCAGCGAAAAGTTCTGTATGAAATAACGGTGACAGGC
Source organism: Chitinophagaceae bacterium (assembly GCA_036263755.1). Classification (GTDB taxonomy): domain Bacteria; phylum Bacteroidota; class Bacteroidia; order Chitinophagales; family Chitinophagaceae; genus Flavisolibacter. Next base: position 5,723 of record DATAGL010000714.1, read on the forward strand.
ATCCGGCGCGGCTGTGCAATGGCAACTCGTCCAGGGAGGCGGACGGGCCTGCATCAATTCGCCTACATTTGCGGTTCAATTTTCTGATGATGGCGCTGCTGATTGCGAACCTCTTTTTTTGCCTGGCTTTTCTTGTATTTGCCTGGTTCAACCTGAATGACCGGGATGCACCCCTATGGGTAAGTATATACGGCGCGGCTGCCGTGTTGTGCGGGCTGGCCGCTTTCGGCTACCGTTATCCCATAGTGTACCTGCCTTTTATTCTTTTTTACCTCGCTTATGCCCTGGTGCTTTTTTTTGCGAAGGACGGCGTGCGCGACTGGATCCTGAAATACAACCGGCCCAGTATCGCGGAAAGCATGCAGGCTACCAAACCTTATATCGAAAAAACCCGGGAATTTTTCGGGTTGCTGATCATTACCGGTGCTCTGGTGCTGAATTATTTCGTTGGGTGAACCGCAATGGCAGGAAGGATGATTGCGGAGTGAAAGGGAAGATTTTATCCTTATCATACGGATAGTGATAGAATTGCGCGGACATGCCAATCCCTTCCGGTTTTTACCTGATGCAAACAGATTAAAAGGAGAACAGGCCATTACTTATGCCGCTCAGGCCAGCCGGCGGTACAGCCCCTTCTTCACAGTGCCTGTACCGGCCGTTCCACTGACCTGTTCTCCGGAATTCCTTATTTGTTTTTAAGCTTGATGGTCTTCAGCACCTTGTTGGTCGGGGCAATGCTGTCGAGCCATTCCACATTCATCAGCGAATCGTTCATGCTGAGAATGGTCCACTTTTGTGTGCGGATGCCGCCAGCGAGACTGAGCACATTCTGGGCAGAGTTGAGGCTCCAGGTACCGGCGTCATACTGAAAGATGGTTGTGTCGCATTTGGTGTTGTTGTCTTTGAAGTTAAATGCCTTGCCGGCGGTGAACGACAAGCGGTCATCGGCCGAACAGTCTTTCAGAATACTGCTGTCCTGGGTGGTGTTGGTTACTTTCTTCCGGGTAATGTCCGTAATGCGCCACTCCCGGGCGGTCAGCTGTCGTTCGCGGGTGCTCTGGTTCTGTGAATCCTCCTTGTCGCAGGAAACAAGTCCTGTGGTAAGGGCAATAAGAAGCAGGCATGAGAATCCCATGTTCGTTTTCATCAATAAATGGTTTTGATTGTTAAGTAATCTCGCGGCTACGGAACGTTCCTGTAGAAGTTGCATTTATCTGACAACCGTTCATTACAAAAACGTGGCATGTGTTTGTTAAAAAAATGTAAAGACGGAATTTTACAGCTAACGCTGATGAACAAACGTATTCTATACAGTTCCTCCTCCCGGTCCGGAAAAGCAAGCACTACAATGTTGATCTGTTGAATAGAAAGGAGAGGAAAGACAGCAGCGCAGCAGGCGCGGAAAAGGAACAATCACTCCTGGGAATGAGTGCCACTATACCACTTTGCAGGCGGCTTATACAGCTTTGATGGTTGTGTACGCACCTCCCTGTTGACCGGCACGCGGAAGTAGCATGCAGCAGCTTATCCAACTCAGACAGCCTGCTGTCCGCATGCACCGTATCCACCCTGACCATCCGGAAACCACAACCGTTGCATCCGCTGCAAAAAGAGTTACTGAAAAGAATGACTGATGTACCCACCGCAGAATACCGGTTCATTATTCACCGCGTAACGAAACCGGTCGGGGAAGAATCAGGAAAGCACAAAACCTGCATACAGGAGCAGCCGGCAGGTGAAAAGGAAAAGAGATATCCTACAAAAACAATCCTTATCCCTTCTGCCAGCTCCAGTGAACGCCCAGGACGAAATACTGGCTGGACCGAAGTGGATTAAAGCAATAAAGGGGAAACTCAAAGGAACCTGCCGAAAACCCCAGCAGAATGCCGGGCTCGGTTAAGGAGGGAACACCCGGCATGCGGGTATGCTGCAGGGCCAGGCCGGTATAAAAAGCAGGAAGGGGTTGACAGGAAAGCTCTGTCCAGTTGTAAAAAAACTGGTGCGCCCGTCCGTCGGCCGACCACAGGTATTGCGGCTCGGAAGAAAGCTCCAGCGAACGCCAGGAAGCCGTAAACCGGCCGCTGGCCACCAGTCCGGTCGAGCGGCCCAGTAATACGCCGGCCATGGGCGTCAGCTCCAGCGAAACTGCGCCGGAACGGCTGAAAGTCTTCCCCCCGTGCACCGACAGGGAAGCATCATCCTCGTAGTTGTACCGTACCGTACCGAACCAGCCCTTTGCTCCCTGGTAATATACCATGGGCACAACGGAGGTGGACCCGGGCTGGCCGGTAAAATAATATTGCTCGATGCCCACCTGCTTTTGACCGCAAACCTTGCCGGTACAGATCAGCAGGCAGCAGAGGCAGCAAAGCCACCTAAGCACGGATCTGCATTTTAGGATTCACCTCCACCGCACTGTTCTCAATGACGAGCACTTCGCAGGTCGACATCTTGTGCAGCAGCGACAGTTCTTTCAGAAAAGGATTCCACATGAATACCAGCCGGTCGATGGGGTTCCAGAGTACCACCCACCCGAAAATGTCGAGCGAGTGACCCAGTGTGGCCAGCATGCCATGTTCCTCCAGGTTGATATTGGCCAGGATGAGCTGGCAGATCATGACCACGGCAATGCTCAGGAACAGCAACTTGAAGGTGCGCTTGCGGAACCGGTTAAACTCGAGCTGCTTTGCTTCTTCCTTTTGCTGAAAATGATTGCGTATGGCCTGCATCAGGGGATCGATCAGTTCCCGGTCGCCTTTGCCGCAGGTAATTTTGTATTGAAGCTGGGAATCCCGGCGGTAACCGGTTACGGAAGCCAGCAGGTAGCCTACAAAATCCTGACGCAGCTGCCGTTTGTATACCGGAGACGGGTCGTGCGGATTGAAATAATCATTGATCGTTTCACGGTCCACACTCAAAAAAATGCTGACGCGCTTTTGTAGTGTTTTGTTCATAAGGACACGTTTTCAAAAGGTAATGGATTGGATATACCGACTAAGAAACGCATTGATTACAGCCTGTCAAAAAATTACGACTGAATTGTAAATGCGCTAAGAGTTAAACTGTATTGCGCTAAGAAAACTCACTTATGCAGCCAGGGAGTTTTACGATCCGGACAACCAATTCCTCCCATGAAGGGCAAGCAATTTTACGAAACGGCCCGCCATTTTGCCCGCGAAGAGGCTATACAAAAACCTTTAGCGAGCCTTAAGCATTTTATGGTAAACTGTAATAGTTTGACCCTAATGAGTAGGTACCCGGCATTCCACTTGGTATTTTCACGTAAAGTCCAAATCTCCGTTTATGAAAAAATCCTTATCCTTCCTGGTGGCCCTATGCCTGATGCTGTCCGCCGGCGCACAGGTAGGCATCGGTACTACCACTCCACTTTCAACACTGGATGTACGCGGTTCCCTCTCCGGAGCCGTACGTTTCTTCAACACCAGCACTACGGCAAACAGCACGGATTTCCAGCTTCTGTTCAATGGTGGAACAGCAGTTACGCTGACCCTTCCCGATGCCACCACCTGCACCGGGCGGATTTATTACGCAAAGAATGTAAGCGGCACCGTACCGGCGCCGGTTGTTACCATCAACACCACGGCAGCGCAGAATATTGATGCGGGCACCACCTACCTGCTCGATGAAAGCAACGAAGCGGTAACGCTCATCAGTAGCGGCACCCGCTGGTACGTGATCAGCCAGGCCATCTCCTCGGCTACAGGTAATCCCTGGATCCAGGGAGCCAACAGTCTTTCCGGCACCCGCAACCTGGGCACTACCTCCTTCCACGACCTGCCCTTCATCACCAACAACACCGAGAAAATGCGGATCACCACTTCGGGCAATGTAGGCATCGGCACGTCCACGTTCAATGCCTCAAACCCTGAAAAGCTGCTCGTGAATGCCGGTAACACCTCGAGCTTCAACGTGATCTCGGGCAAGGGCACCATCGACAATTACCTGCAGCTGAACATCCAGAACCTTTCTGCAGGCGGCAGTGCCTCCTCGGACATTGTTGCTTCCAACAACCTGGGCGATGAATCGGTGAACTACATCGATATGGGCATCAACTCCACAAACTTCAGCAACGCCGCTTATCCTGTGATCGGCGGCCAGAGCAATGCGTACCTCTACTCCACAGGGAACGACCTGGTCATCGGCAATGCCACAGCCAACAGGCCCCTGCGCTTTTTTACCGGAGGCTATGCTCTGACCAATGAACGGATGCGGATCGATGGTGCCGGTTATGTAGGCATCGGTACCACCGCCCCGGCCGGCCGCTTCCACGTGGTATCCGACAATACGGAATTCGGGAACGACTACCTCTTCGACGATTACAGCAACAGCTTTACACAGGGCCTGTTCCTGCGCAGAGGCCGCGGTACCGCCGCAGCACCCCTGAACCTGCAGAACGGCGACCTCATTTCCTATATCCGGTTTTCACCCCGCATCAACGGCGTCATGGGTTATACCATGGGCTCCGGCATGGATGCCTACTACCGGGGCAACGGCACCAACGACCTGACCGACCTGCGGTTTTCCACCTCCAACGTGGAGCGCCTGGTCATTGATGCCACGGGCAGCGTAGGTATCGGCAGCGATGATTTTGACCTGACCGCCAATGCAAAAGAAACGCTGCTCGTGGATGGCACGGGTCGTGACTCGTACAACCTGGTAAACGCATACGGCAACCGGGATGGTTATATTCAATTGAACGTACAGAACCTGAACAACGGTACGGCAGCTTCCTCCGACATCGTGGCAACAGCCAACAACGGTACGGAAATGAGCGCCTATATCAACATGGGCATCAACAGTGCAGGCTATGCCACGGCCACCAGCCGCATCATGAACGGAGTGAACACGGCTTACCTCTATGCTACCGGGGGCAAGTTCACCATCGGCAACGGCGGTTCCAACCAGCCGATCATCTTCTTCACCAATTCCGGAGCCACTACAGCGGATGGCACAGAGCGCATGCGCATCGAAGGCAACGGCACCGTGGGCATCGGCACTACCGCACCCAACAGCGCCTACCGACTTCACGTCAACGGCAACCTGCTGGTGAACGGCACTGCATATACTTCAGACGCCCGGCTGAAAAAGCAGGTAGTCAACCTGGCACCGGGACTCAAGGAAATCCTTGCCCTGCGCCCCGTCAGTTACTTCTGGAAAGATTCCTCCCAGGCAGCCGACCTGCAGTATGGCTTCCTCGCCCAGGAAGTAAAGCAGGTGATGCCGGCACTGGTAGGCGGCAGCGAAACGAATGGCTACCTGAATGTAAACTACACGGCGGTTGTACCGGTGCTGGTCAATGCCGTCAAGGAACAGCAGGGGCAGATCGATGCACAGAAGAAGCTCCTGGAAGAGCAGCAAAAACAAATCGACGAACTGAAAGAGCTGGTTAAAAAACTGGCGAAATAAGGCGTTCCTCCATTGTTCACCACTAAA
>DATAGL010000715.1:0-7485 GCA_036263755.1 Chitinophagaceae bacterium
CCACATGGTTTCCACGACAGCATCCAGGGATACTTTGGCATAGTCGGGCGCGCTTTGCAGTGCCAGCTGGGCGGCTGTAATGGCCTTGATGGCACCCATGGTATTGCGCTCAATACAGGGTACCTGTACAAGGCCGGCAATAGGATCGCAGGTCATGCCCAGGTGGTGTTCCATGGCAATTTCGGCGGCCATCAGCGCCTGGCGCTGCGTTCCGCCCAGGGCTTCGGTAAGGGCCGCTGCCGCCATAGCGGAAGAAACCCCGATCTCTGCCTGGCATCCGCCCATCGCAGCCGAAATGGTCGCGCCTTTCTTAAAGATGGAACCGATTTCGGAGGCTGTTAAAAGGAACTGCAGGATCTTGTCTTCGGTAACCGATTCGCCGAACACAAGAAAGTAATGCAGTACGGCCGGGATAACGCCTGCCGCCCCGTTGGTAGGCGCAGTAACCACCCTACCGAACGATGCGTTTTCTTCGTTTACGGCCAGCGCGAAACAGGAAACCCAGTCCAGTATGTAGGGAAAAGAGTTGCCGCCGGCCCGGATGGCATCGATCCATTCCGAATGGCTGGAATAAGGCCGGTCCTTCAGCAAGCGCCGGTTCAGGTCAGCCGCCCGCCGTTTTACCTGCAGGCCGCCCGGAAGTGTACCCGAAGTATGGCAGCCGCGGTAGGTGCAATCCTTCATCACCTGCCAGATCTGCATCAGGCCCGAACGCGTTTGTGCCTCCGGTCGCCAGGCCGCTTCGTTTTCCAGCACCACTTCATGAATGGTCAGGCCCGTTTTCATGCACCAGTGTAGGAGATCGGCCGAAGTATTGACCGGGAAAGGAAGCGATACCGCCTGCACTTTCCCCGTTTCACCTTCCTGCACCACAAAACCGCCACCCACCGAATAAAAGGTCTCCGCCTGCGCTGTGCCATCCGGGAACGTAACGGCAAAAGTCAGTGCATTCGGATGAAACGGAAGGGATTCGTTATAAAGGAAAATGAGATCGGTCTCCGGGTCAAAAGGGATATCCCGGACCCCCCCGAGCGGCAGCATCCGGTTTTGCCGGATCGCCTCCGCTACCGTGCCGATACGGTCCACCTCAAAGGTAACGGGATCGGCACCGCTCAGTCCCAGCAGCACGGCAATGTCGGTACCATGACCGACTCCGGTCTTGGCCAGTGAGCCATAAAGGAGCACGCGGAGCGACTGTACTTCTTTACCCGAAGCGAGCAGTTCTTCCGCAAAGCGCTGCGCAGCCCTCCAGGGACCGAGCGTATGCGAGGAAGAAGGCCCCACACCGATCTTGAACATATCGAACACGGAAATCGCTTCGTGTGCCAAGGCTGAGGGTTTAAAGGTTGCAGGGCAATCAGCTTACCGCACCTGCAGCAGCTCGGTTTCGAAGATCAGGATGGAATTGGCCGGTATGCTGTTCTGGGGGGCGCTTCCGTAGCCCAGGAACGGAGGAATGTACAGGCGTACTTTACCGCCTTCTTTGATATTCAGCAAGCCGTTGGTGAAGCCGGCAATAACCCGGTCCATATAAAAGGCCGCGGGCTCCGACGTTTGTTCCACCAGGGTACCGTTGGTCAGCATCAGCTTGTAATTCACCTGTACGGCAGAGCAGGCCGTGGGCGCATTGCCGGTGCCCGGAGTGATCACTTCATAATACATGCCGCTGCAATGCTTGATGGCGGTGGTGTTGCCCACGCTATCGAGGTAGGTTTTTACAGCGAGGGATTGCGCTTCGGGGGCTACGAAAGCGCATTGGTTGTAATTGCAGACCGGTTCACGGCTTTTAAGGCAACCGGTAAACAGCGATACCACCAATAAAGCGAGAAGGATGTGTTTCATTCGATGAAGTTATTAGTTCTACAGTACTATGATGCATTTTCCGCCCCGACCGCTGCACCGCCCGCTCCGTCTCTTTTAGCCTGGAGTTCCTGGTAGCGCTGCTCGTATTGCTCGAACTGGTAGCGGTTGGTAAAATAGGTCATGAATGCAATGATGCCCACGATGGCCAGCACCAGTACAAAGATGATCGAGGGATCGGCCAGCCAGACCATCTCCGCCTTTTTATGCCAGCCGGTGGCCAGGTTGACCAGGGTAAACAACGCGATCAGGGAGGCAAAAAGTATCCCGTACCGCGAAAGCGATCCGAAAGGACGGCTTTTCCGTTCCCGGTTAGCTTCCCAGTAGCGCATGAATTCCTGTTCTTCGGAGGTCAGTGAATGAGTCATAATAAAAAATCCCGCCGGAGCGGGATCGGAGGTACCGAGCGGATTCGAACCGCTGTACGAGGTTTTGCAGACCTCTGCCTAGCCACTCGGCCACGGTACCCTGTTGCTTTCTGCCCGAATCGGAAGCCCTCTGCGGACGGGTTCGGGGCATGCACCCCGCTTGTTTCAGCGAGTGCGAAAATAGGGGATTTTTTCCGAAACCATTAAATGGTTCATGGGGGTTTGCCCCTTTTTCAGCAATTTTGAGTCCGCTTCTCCGAACGCCGCCCGCAAAGGCAGTGCTTCCCGATGCAGTCACTTTTATTTAAACGAACCGAATGCAGCGCATCGCCGAATCTGAACTCATCCTCAACGGACGCGGAGCCATCTACCACCTTGACCTGCGGCCCGAAGAACTCGCCCCCACCATCATCACGGTAGGCGATCCCGACCGCGTACAGGCCGTTTCCCGGCATTTTGATTCCATTGAAGTGGAGCGGAGGCACCGCGAATTCATCACGCACACCGGCCGTATCGGCAACAAGCGCCTTTCGGTGATTTCCACCGGCATTGGTCCGGATAATATTGATATCGTCCTGAACGAGCTGGATGCCCTGGTCAATATCGACCTCACCACGCGCATGGTCCGGGAAACACCGGCTGTTCTGAATATCATCCGTGTCGGCACTTCCGGATCGCTGCAGGCCGATATCCCGGTAGACTCCTTTGTAGCTTCCACGCATGGCCTGGGCCTCGACAACCTGTTGAATTATTACCGCATCGACCATAACGAGGAGGAGCGGCAGCTGCTGCAGACCTTTACCGCGCATACCGGGCTGCACGGAAGTATCGGCAGCCCCTACATCAGCACTGCGGCCCCTTCCCTGCTGAAACATTTCGTGGAAGGCTTCCATTCCGGAATTACGGTCACCTGTCCCGGTTTCTACGGACCGCAGGGCCGTGTGCTGCGCCTCGGTGTCCGGAACCCGGAGCTGATCAACCGGCTGGGCAGCTATACCTTCGGCGCCCACCGGATCACGAACTTCGAAATGGAAACCAGCGCGATCTACGGGCTCGGGCGCCTGCTGGGGCATCACTGCCTGTCGCTTTCCGCCATCGTAGCCAACCGGGTTCAGAAAGCATTTTCCAAAGACGGGCAGGCCTTGGTAGAGCGCCTCATCGAAACAACCCTGGGCATCATCGAACAAAAACTATGAATCATGCATTTGCATTTTTATAAATACCAGGGCACGGGAAACGATTTTATCATCCTCGACAATCGGGACGAACGATACAACGACCTTACGGAAGCACAAGTGAAAGCACTTTGCCACCGGCGCTTCGGCATCGGGGCCGACGGCCTGATGTTGCTCAACAACCATGAGTCGTACGACTTTCAAATGGTTTATTTCAATGCCGACGGCCGCGAAAGCTCGATGTGCGGCAACGGCGGCCGCTGCCTCGTGAAATTTGCCGCCGACCTGGGTATCCTGAAAAGCACCTATACCTTTCTGGCCGTAGACGGCGTCCACGAAGCGGAGATCGACCCGGACGGCATTGTATCGCTGAAAATGAACGATGTAACCGAAGTGCGGGCAGCAGCGCATTATTTTACCCTCAATACGGGCTCCCCCCACTATGTGGAACTGGCGGAGGGCGTGATGACAATGGACGTTTTTGCGAAAGGGCGCTCCATCCGCAACAGCCCGCCCTTTGCGCAGGAAGGCATCAATGTGAATTTCGTGGAACAGAAAGAGCCTGATTCCATCATTGTACGCACCTATGAGCGCGGTGTGGAAGATGAAACGATGAGCTGCGGCACGGGGGTTACGGCGGCCGCGCTGGTGTGTTACCACAATGAAAACGGGTACAACCATGTGGCGGTACAGACCCTGGGCGGCGACCTCAGCGTGGAGTACGACCGCTTGGAGGAAACCTACCGGAATGTCTGGCTGAACGGACCCGCCGTCCGCGTCTTCGAAGGCACGATTCCTGTATGAAATAAAACAAAGCAGATTGATCCAGTACTTCAAGATCCTCAACCAGCAAACGATCGAGATCAGCCGGCCTGAAGCGGGCAGCTGGATCAATGTGCTGCCGCCGCTGAAAAAAGAAGAGTTCAACGAGCTTTCCCAGTCGCTGGATATTCCGCTGGACTTCCTCACCGACTCGCTGGACATTGACGAGCGGACCCGTTTTGAGGTGGAGGACAGCGTAAAGCTGATCGTCATCAAAACCCCTACCGAGAACAATTCCTTCAATGACAGCGACGCGTTCTATATCACAATACCGATCTGTATCATCCTGACACAGCACCAGATCGTTACCGTAAATTCCTTCGAGAACCCGGCCATCAAGAAATTCCTCAGCACCTTCCAGAACCGGCACCCGGACAAAAAGAACATGATGGTGCTAAAAATCTTTGAGAAGGTGGTGCAGAACTTCATGGAATACCTGAAGGAGATCAACCAGCGTCGCAACGTACTGGAGCAGCTCCTGTACGTGGCCAACCGCAACGAGCAGCTCCTGCAGCTGATGCGGATCCAGAAAAGCCTGGTGTATTTTGTTACCGCCCTGCGGTCCAACGAGCTGCTGTTCATGAAGCTGGAGCGGACGAACTTCCTCGGGCTTGATGACGACGAAAAGGAGTTCCTGGGTGACCTGATCGTGGACAATGCCCAGGCCCTGGAAATGGCCAACATTTATACCAACATCCTCTCCTCCACCCTGGATGCTTTTGCCTCCATCATTGCCAACAACCAAAACGAAGTGCTGCGCCGCCTGTCGGTGATCACCATCGTACTTACCTTCCCGGTACTGATCGCTTCCCTGTTTGGCATGAATGTACCCAGCGGCTTTGAGCATTCGCCCTATGCCTTTTACATCGTGGCTTTTCTGTCGCTGGCCATTGCGGTGGTGATCGGCTTATTTTTCCTGCGCAAGAAATTATTCAAATGATGAACCGCATTACCGTCCGGGTTTATGGCCTGCTGCTGAATGAACAGAATGAACTGCTGGTTTCGGACGAACTGATCCGCGGCAGCTATTTCACCAAGTTTCCCGGAGGCGGGCTGGAATGGGGCGAAGGCACCCGCGACTGCCTGCGGCGGGAGTTCATGGAAGAAATGGGATTAAAGGTGGAAGTGGGCGCGCATGTTTATACTACGGATTACTTCCAGGAGTCGGCCTTTCGCGCGGGCGACCAGATCCTGTCCATCTATTACGCGGCAAAGCCGCTGGAAGCCATCAGCGTACGCCTCAGTAACAGGCCATTTGATTTTGAAGAATCAAAGCTGGCGGCTTATAAAACCTCCGGTGAAATTGAAACCTTCCGTTTCATACCCTGGGAGGCCCTGACCGTTGAGTCGGTGGACCTTCCCATTGACCGGACGGTAGTAAAGATGATCCTGGACAACCCCGCTATCCTGCGGTAGGCACATTCACTTCCGGCTCTTCCCCCATTGCCGACTTCTTCATTTTTTCGGCTACGGCGGCACCGAGGTACCGTTCGATCCAGCCATGCATCAGGTAGATCACCGGGGTGAGCAGCAGGGCCACGATAAACTTATAAATGTAGTTACCCGTTCCGGTTACGGCAATCTGGTGCAGGGTCCAGGCCCGGTCTGTATCCCCTTCCAGCCTGGGTCCGAGGTAAAAGGCCACGAACAGCACAACGAACGAATCCACCAGTTGCGACACCAGGGTGGAACCCGTTGCCCGCAGCCAGATCCGTTTTTCGCCGGTCGCCCGCTTGATGCGGTGAAACACCAGCACGTCCAGTACCTGCCCGATGAGGAAAGCAACCAGCGAACCTACAATGATCCAGAGCCCCTGCCCGAACACTCCGCCGAAAGCGGCATTCGCATTGGTTACGTCCTGCCCCAGCGAAAAGAATTCGGAAGGCGACAGCCGGATGGCCAGGAACACAATCAGGAAAGCATAGGAAATCAACCCGGCTGCGAGGTAGGAAAGAAAGCGCACGCCCTTCGGTCCGTAGTATTCATTGATGATATCGGTCATGATGAACACTACCGGCCAGAGCAGCACCCCTGCCGTCAAGTGGAACGAAAAGGAGCCGCCGAACAGCGGCAGTCCGGCACGCGGCAATCCTAGCGAATCTTCCAGGGAAAAGATTTTTACCCCGATGAACTCCGCGATCAGGGCGTTGGCAATGAAAAAACCGCCGAGGATGATAAAGAGCCGGGTGGCTTTGTTGTTAATAATGGAACGAATCATTCAGAAAAAAGATGAAAGCGATCTGTAAAAGTAAGAAAAGGAAATTAGCGGTCACCAGCCAGCGCGGGACGTGCCGGAACAGGGGCCTGCGCATGACCAGCACCGCGCCGTAGCACAGGTTGGCCAGCGGGTTAAAACAAAGCACACCCAGGAAGTACCCGACGATGATGATCGTGGAGATTACGGCCTGGTCGGCAATGAACCCCAGCCGCATCAGCACTACGGTCAGCACGAAGAAAATATTGCAGATGAAGGCAAGCCGGGAAAGAAAGCGGAGCCAGCGCATGTTTTGGTTTGATTTTTAAATGGACGATCATTTCCCATCTTGAGGTAATGATCGCGGAAAAATAAGGAATATTTGCCCGAGTAGCCTTTTGACGTATGGATGCTGCCCGTTTGGTAACAATGCAGCGAATCCCATTAGGACCGGTTATTCCGCAGGGTCACCGGGAGTAGGATCATTTTGTTCCCGCAGGCGTTGGAGCAGTTCTTCCTGTTTTTCTTCCATGCGCTCCCGCCATTCATCCATACGGATCTTCCGCTTCTGATGAAAATAATAGGCAAAGGAAAGAGAAAGGATGATGCCCAGGATAATGATGATAAACATGCAGGTGGCTTAAGGCCTGAAGGTACGCCAGGGACCGGAAAGCTTTCAATGAGCGCCGCCAAGCCATAACAGCGACTGCACCACCAGCCGGTCCTGTACGGTGTGCCCGAAGGTGTGGGACAGGGCCTGGCCGGTACCGCCGTAATCCATATCATTATGACCCGTATTCAGGTAGATCATACGGTACCTTTTGTTGCGCCATACTACAGGATAATCGCCTGCCCTCCAGATCTCGTGCTCCTTGGGACCGGTGCCCAGCGGGAAAGAAGCAGGATGAATGGACAGCAGCACTTCAATATCGGGGTTGCCCCGGAGGTCGCCGTTCCACCGGTACCATTCGTTGGCAGCCGACCGGAAGGTATCGGGCAGGTCGTTGGTAACCGGGTGCCGGGCCTCCACCCGGAGCAGGGCCGGGGTCGGCCGCCAGGTATTGCT
>DATAGL010000716.1:0-3699 GCA_036263755.1 Chitinophagaceae bacterium
CCGCGGGTAGGGAGGGCGGCCAGCTGCCGGGCCAGCGCTTCGGCCTGTGCGGCAAAGTCTTCATCGGGCAGCACTTTATAGATCATGCCGAGCCGCTCCGCTTCTTCGGCCGTCACCTTATCGCCGAGCATCATCAGGGCCGTGGCCTTCTGCCAGCCGATGAGCCGGGGCAGGAAGAAGGTGCCGCCGCTGTCGGGGATGAGCCCGATCTTCGAAAAGGCCTGGATGAACGAAGCGGACCGGGCGGCCACCACGATGTCGCAGGCAATGGCGATGTTGGCGCCGGCACCCGCCGCCACGCCGTTCACGGCGGCCACTACCGGTTTCTCCAGCCGGCGAACGGCGCGGATGATGGGATTATAGTGTTCGGAAAGAATCGTATCTACTTTGGGGCCGTCGGGCGCCACTACTTCGTCCAGGTCCTGGCCCGCGCTGAAGGCCCGGCCCGCGCCGGTAAGGAGCAGGGCGCGGACGGAAGGGTCCTTGCGGGCACGCTCCAGGTACTGCTGCACCTGCAGGGCCATATCGCGGTTGAAGGCATTGTACTTCTCGGGACGGTTCAACGTGAGCAGGCCCACACCATCCCGGATCTCGAATAAGGCTGAGGACATAGCCGCTGTTTTAGGGGCCAAATCTAACGCATTCACTGCAAAGCATCAGTCCTGCACCTGCAGGTAGGACAGCACAGCCTTGATCTCGCCGTAGGAGTATTTGCTGCCCAGCTTCGACTTGATGGTGCCCAGCGTGCGCGGCTCGGATTCTTCGATGGCTTTGACAATGACCGGGAGCCGGTCTTCGGAAACGATCTCCGAAATGGCAATGTCGCCCGACTCAATGTAGGAGGCGAGGTGCCCTTCGATCGTAGACACGGTAAGGTTGCGCTCCGCGGCGATCTCCTGCACGGTTTTACCGGCCCGGTACAGCTCCAGCGACAGCACGCGGGTCTGGCCGCGGGCCACTTTTTCTTTCGTGTCCTTTTCTTTTTCCTCCGGCGCGGCCGTGCTCTGCAGCTTGCGCCGCTGCTCTTCCACGATCTGCAGCAGGGCAATGGCATCGAGGCCCTGGGTCAGTCCTTTGGCCAGGTGCACGGCATGCTGGATGGACATCTTCTTGCGCTCCAGGATGAGGCGCAGCGTATCGAGGTCGTTGCTGTATTTCTTGGCCCGTGATTTCTTTTTCCACTGCTCGGCATGGGTCTTCACGGAAGGAAGGATCGTTTCATCGAACAGCTTCACAAAATAGGCCGCCGCCGCTTCGATGCGCCCGTAGAGGTGCTGGAACCCGTCGGTCTCGGCCGACTGCAGCAGGCGCTCGAGCTGCTGGATGAACCGCAGGGCTACTTCCTGCTGCTCTTTGGCCTTATCCATCAGCGTGCCCGCCCAGGCGATCGCCTCTTCTTCATCAGGGATCTGGCGGCCGTCGTAGGAGGCGTAATGGGCGTCGAGGGTGTCCACCACCTTCGACAGGTTGAACGTGGTCAGCAGCGAATGCGAGATGAATTTCTTCTGTTCTTCCAGCAGCAGGGCTTCCAGCTCTTCGCGCGGCAGCTCGGACTGGGCAAAGGAAAGGATGCGCTCGTCGGTGCGGATGCAGTGCGGCTGGATCCTCGAGTACAGCACCATGCCCTCCAGCGTGGTCAGGCGGCTGAGGGCTACATATACCTGTCCGGCGGCAAAGGCTTCGCCCGCATCGATGATAGCCCGCTCAAAGGTCAGCCCCTGGCTTTTATGGATGGTGATGGCCCAGGCCAGGCGCACGGGGTACTGGGTGTAGGAGCCCAGTTCTTCCTCATCGATCTTGTCCGCCTCGGGGTTATAGGAGTAGCGGATGTTGTTCCAGGTTTCGGTTTCCAGCTCAAGCTCGCCGGCCTCGCCGGGAAAGGAAACAAAGATGCCGTCGTCGGTGAAGCGGGATACGGTGCCGATCTTCCCGTTGAAGAAGCGGCGGTTTTCGCCCTTGTCGTTCTTGATGAACATGATCTGCGCGCCCTCCTTCAGGTACAGGGTGCGTTCCACCGGGCAGGCCTTTTCGTTGAATTCGCCTTTGATCGTGCCTTCAAAGGAGCGCATCTTTCCGGGCAGCTTCTGCAGCTCGCGGCTGTTGATGGCATCGGCCTTCGCATTGTGCGAGGTAAGGGTGATGTACTGGTCTTCCTTGCGCGGAAGGAACTGCGGCTGGTAATGCCGGTTCAGCAGCTCCAGGTCCTCGCCCGAAGCGCTGTTGTTTCGGATGGCATTGAGCACGTCGATGAACCGGTCGTCGCTCTGGCGGTAGATCTTTTTGAGCTCGATGTACACCGGCGGCGCCTGCTGCACCGCGAGCGAGTCGAAGAAGAAGGGACTTTTGTAAAACTCTTTCAGCACCGTCCAGTCGCGCGGGTTGGTGACGGGCGGCAGCTGGAACAGGTCGCCGATGTACAGCACCTGCACCCCGCCGAAAGGCAGGTCGGGCTGGTGGCGGAAATGGCGGAGGATGGCATCCACGCAGTCCAGCATGTCGGCCCGCACCATCGACACTTCATCGATGATGAGGAGCTCCAGCTCCTTGAGCAGGGCCCGTTTCGTTTTGTTCAGGCGCAGGTTGCGGAACAGGCTCAGCTCCGTAGTCACGTCGCCCTGGCCCTCGTGGTAAGCGTACTGCCGGGTAGGCAGGTACAGGCCCATGGGCAGCTGGAAGAACGAATGCATCGTTACTCCGCCGGCATTGATGGCGGCCACGCCGGTAGGGGCCACGATCGCAATATTCTTGAGGGTGTTTTCCTTCAGGTACTTGAGAAAAGTGGTCTTGCCCGTGCCTGCTTTCCCGGTCAGGAATACGTGCCGGCCCGTGTGCTGCACAAAGCCCGCCGCCAACCGGAAAAAATCGTTGAAATCCTTGCTGGACATAGGTTTGAAGGTAGGTCAATCTTTTGGGGTGGAGAAAATTTACTTGTTAAAAAGTTTCATTGTTCACAAGTTCACGGGTTCACGGGTTCTGGTTTAAAGTTTAAGGTTTAAGGTTTAACGTTGGGCGGACAGTAAGGCTTTGATGATGCAAGAGTTCTGGCAGGGTAGTTCGCGGTTTGCTTGTTTGCCCGTTCGCGGTTCTTTCCGGAGATGCAGCTTCGCTTGGCCTTCAAAAATCTTAACCGCAAAGGAGCAAACGTGCAAACAAGCAAACCAAAGCACGCTGCCCCAACCTTAAACTTTAAACTTTCAATCTCAAACGAAAACCCGTGAACCCGTAAACTATTCAACTTTCTAATGACACTTAAAATAATCAAACGGCTCCTTACACTCCACGCACCGGTACAGCGCCTTGCAGGCGGTGGAGCCGAACTGGCTGACCGCCTCGGTTTGCCAGGAGCCGCAGCGGGGGCAGGCAACGGCTTCTTCGCGGAACAGCTCGGAGGTGCAGAACTGGGGTTTGGGATTGGGCGGGGCAATGCCAAAGGCCTTCAGCTTTTCGCGGCCGGCAGCGGTCATCCAGTCGGTGGTCCAGGCCGGTGATAGGCTTTGCACCACCACCACGTTGCGGTAGCCGTGCTCGATGAGCTTCAGGCGGATGTCCATGGCGATCACGTCCAGGGCCGGGCAGCCCGAGTAGGTAGGGGTGATGGTGATGCGGATCTGCACCGCGCCCCCGTCATCGCATACCTCCTCCACGCCGCGCAGCACGCCCAGGTCGGCTATGGACAGCACGGGCACCTCGGGATCTTTG
>DATAGL010000717.1:0-2873 GCA_036263755.1 Chitinophagaceae bacterium
GCTGGGCCACCGCTTCGGGCAGCAGCGAGACCCGTGTTTCTTCCTGCGGCTCTTTCAGTACGCCAATGATCATAGGTGTTCAGTTTGTGTGCCGTACTGAAGATAGCTTTTTTTTACACCCCCCTCAAAACCGGATTGTAAAATGCTGCTTTTCGCGGAACTCCTTACGGAAGAACACCATACCCAGAAAAAACAGGTCAATGGTACAGCCCACCTGCGGGTGTTGGCGGATCGTATTCCAGGCGGTTTCCATTCCACGGCTCCAGTGGATATCGTCGAACACGAATATGCTGTCGTTGTGTACAGCCGGCAGCAGCTGGCCGAAATACTTCAACGTGGGCTCCAGCCGGTGGTTGCCGTCTAAGTAGGCCAGATCAACCGAAGGAAACTGCTGCAGGAGGTCCGGCAGTACGGCATCGAAGGTGCCGGTGACCGCTTGAATATTGGTAAGGCCGAGCGACCGGAAGTTTTCGGATGCCCGGGCGGCGATCGCCGGACTTCCTTCCACTGTGATCACCTGCGCGCCGGGATGGCCGGCGGCCAGGTAGGAGGTGGTCACCCCCAGGGAAGTACCCAGCTCCAGGATGGTTCCCGGCTGGTAGCGGCGTACCAGGCGGTACAGCAGCTGCCCCCATTTCGGAGGCTTCACGGCTACGGAAGCCAGCTTCTTTACCGAACGGTTCCGTGCAGCGCCCGCCCGTGATCCGGCACCATGGTCTTCGACGGGGAGGAGGGTTTGATCGGCCAGCAGGGACCGGCGTAGCTCTTCGATCGCCGGGGGCGGCACATAGCCGGGACGGTTGTTCAGCACATCCAGAATAAAGTTGAAGACAAAAGGCGAATGGGTGCCATGTCCTTTGCCGTTGGCGGCCTTCAGGTAATAGCCCAGGTATCGGAGGCCCAGCTGCAGGGGAGAAAAGGCGGTGGACATGAAATTAATTTACGGGTACGGTACAGGCCCTTTGCGGAAGCCGGTCCAACCAGCGCAGGAGCAAATACGACACAACCCAGGCCGCAAAACTAAGGAAAAGGAAAGGCAGATGAGGGTACCGGTAGGAATCGGCAGACCAGGACGAAGGAAGGTAATCACGGTATAAAGACAATAGCCAGGTAATCAGGGTTTCCTGGTGCAGTAACAGCAGCACACCCAACGAAAGCGTCCATGAAGCCCGCCAACGAGTGAACAGCAGCAGCAGGGCTGCGGTTCCTTCCCACAGGAGAAAAGCCAGGTACCAGGCACTGTGCGTTGCAGGATACGCAGGCGAAAGATCCTGCTTCCCTGATGAACCGGCACCGGTTGGCAGGAAAAGGGAAAAGGACAAAACCGTCGTCACCAGCAACAAACCGCCGGTGGCCCCGTTGAGCGCGGCCAGTGCCTGCTTACATGTGAATCGGTAACGCCGGAAAACGATACCCGTCAAAAACAGAGCAGGCAGGGCCCAGGCATACATCCCAGTCCACATCCCGAGCCACACCATCATCCAGGAGTGAAAACTGTTCATCGCTCCCAGACCTGGTACGAATGATCGTATTTATTTTTCTCGTCCTTGCGGCATTTCAGTTCCCGGGTCAGCTTCCAGCTTTCGTCGATCGGGGGAAAGAATACATCGCCTTCAAACGTTTCATGGATGCGCGTCAGGTAAATCCGGCGGGCACGCGGCAGAACGCTGTTGAATATCTCGGCGCCGCCGATGATGAACAGCTCCCGGATATCGCTTTCTGCTGCTACGGATTCCGCTTCCTCAACGGAGTGAACCACTACTGCTCCCGGATGCTTCCAGCCGTTGTCGCGCGTGATCACGATATTCCGGCGGCCGGGCAGCGGCTTGCCCATCGACTCGAAGGTTTTGCGCCCCATCAGTACCGGCATGCCCCAGGTCTGGTTCCGGAAATATTTCAGGTCCCGCGGCAGGTGCCAGGGCAGGGCATTGTCTTTGCCGATCACGTTATTTTCGGAAGCTGCCAGCAGCAGGGAAATGATCATGAGTTTGGGGTTTACGGTTTGTGGTTTGTGGTTTCGCGCAGGGCTAAGGAGGAAAGGAGGGAATATTTCACGCAAAGGCGCTAAGGCACGCAAAGACGCAAGGGATATGTTGTAGCTTGGGTAGCTCCAAATTATTTCGTCAATCGTCAATCGTCAATCGTCAATCGTCAATCGTCAATCGTCAATCGTCAATCTGCACATTTGCATATTTCACATTCACCTTCCCACCCATTCCCCTAAAGATTCACCCATTCACCCATTGACCCATTCACCCTCTACACGGCCACCGGCGCCTTGATCGGCGGATGGTGCTGGTAGTTTTCTAAGGTAAAGTCTTCGAAGCGGAAGGAAAACAGGTCCTTTACTTCCGGATTGAGCTTCATTTGCGGCAACGGGTAGGGCGAACGCGAAAGCTGCGTGCGCACCTGTTCCAGGTGATTGCTGTAGATATGCACGTCCCCGAATGTATGAATGAACTCGCCCGGCTGCAGCCCGCATACCTGGGCCACCATCAGCGTCAGCAGCGCATAGGACGCGATATTGAACGGCACGCCCAGGAACACATCCGCGCTGCGCTGGTACAGCTGACAGCTCAGTTTACCGTCGGCCACGTAAAACTGGAACAGGGCATGGCAGGGCATCAGCGCCATTTGCGGCAGTTCGGCCACGTTCCAGGCCGATACGATCAGGCGCCGGCTGTCCGGGTTCGTCCGGATCTGCCGGACCACATCGGAGATCTGGTCGATGGTCTGGCCGTCCGCTCCGGTCCAGCTGCGCCACTGGCGTCCGTACACCGGTCCCAGTTCCCCCTGTTCATCGGCCCATTCGTCCCAGATAGAAACGCCCTGCTCTTTAAGGTAGGCGATGTTGGTTTCCCCGCGCAGGAACC
>DATAGL010000718.1:0-6264 GCA_036263755.1 Chitinophagaceae bacterium
CATTACATTTTTTCCTTTATCCTGCTGCTGCTCCTGTTCCTGCTGGGCAGGGGAGAGGATGGGCTCGGGTGGCGGGTGTTCGACTGGCTGATCGCACTGGTTACGCTTTGCTGGCCGGTCCACCTGTACCTGGCCATGCGCCGCTTTTATGGGCAGGGCTGGGGCAAGACCCTGGGAAAATTTTTGTTGCTGAACTTTATGGGAATGTTCGTCCTGGGCATCCTTTTCACCCTGTTCATCGTCATTTCCTTTTTAATGTAGCGTATTATGGAAGATGTTAAAAATGCCTTTGCCCGCCTGGTGACCATCATGGACGAACTGCGGGAGCAATGCCCCTGGGACCGGAAACAGACGTTCCAGACGCTGCGCCCGATGACCCTGGAGGAAACCTATGAGCTGGCCGACGCACTGACTGAAAACGACCTGCAGGGGGTTCGCGAGGAACTGGGCGACCTGCTCCTGCACATCGTGTTCTATGCCCGGCTGGGCCGCGAGCAGCAGGCCTTTACCCTGCAGGAGGTGATCGAGGGGGTCTGCCGGAAGCTCATCGACCGCCACCCGCATATCTATGGCGACGTCACCGTGGAAAACGACGAGGATGTAAAGCGCAACTGGGAAAAGCTGAAGCTGAAGGAAGGTAAAAAATCAGTGCTGTCCGGGGTACCGAAGGCATTGCCGGCCATGGTGAAAGCCATGCGCCTGCAGGAAAAGTCAAAGCAGGTGGGCTTTGAGTGGAAGCACACGGGCGAAGTCTGGGACAAAGTGCAGGAGGAGATCGGGGAGCTGAAAGGCGCCATGGAAGAAGCGGACCCGGAAAAGATCGAGGATGAATTCGGGGACGTGCTCTTTTCCCTGGTGAACTTTGCACGGTTTTTGCAGGTCGACCCCGAAAATGCGCTGGAACGGACCAACAAGAAATTCATCCGGCGCTTCACGCAGATGGAGGAAAAAGCCCTCGCCACCGGGAAAGACCTGAATAGCATGACCCTCGAAGAAATGGACGCCATCTGGAACAGCATCAAACAACAACAGCAAGGTTGAAGCCACCGTTCGCACATAACCGGCTCTCGAAGTCGGTACTTCTGATTACGGCAGCCGTTCTGCTCGGCCTGTCTTTCCTGACGGCATATTATTTCCGGGTCAATCCCTCTATCGGGTTCGAGGAGCGGAAGCTGGAGCAGTACATCCACCGGCAGCAGGAGCATTATTCAAAGCTGGTAAGCGACACGGCCCTGCTGCGTAAGCTCGTGCAGAACCAGGAATCGATGACGGATTTTCAATCCGTGGCCCGGCACGACTTCGGGTTCTTCCTCATCGCCGAAACGATCAGCGGCCAGGAGCTCCTGTTCTGGAATACGCAGAAGATCCTGCCGCCCCAGGCCGACTACTCCATGCCCGACGGGGAGTACTTCCAGCGCCTGTCCAACGGGTACTACCTCATCGTGCGGCAGACGGTCCGCTTCCCGGGCATGAGCAACCACGTGATCGCCTACGGACTCATCCCCATTTTCTATGAATACAACATTACCTCCGGGTACCTGACCACCCACTATGCCCACGATGCGGAAGCCTTTAATAAGATCGTCATCTCCGAAACACCCACAGGCAATGCCGTGGAGTCGGTACGGGGCAAGCCGCTTTTTTACCTCACGCGGAAAGCCCATGCGAGCGTAGAGTCGCAGGACATCAGCACCGTGGCCCTCCGTCTTTCGGCCTTTGTGCTCCTGCTCATGTACCTGCAGCTGCTGGGGCAGTCGCTCATCCGGCGCTGGGGTGCGATGCGCGGGATCCTGCTGATGGCCGGCCTGCTGATCACGCTGCGGGCCCTGCTGTTTTTTCTTCCCGACCTGTTTTACCTGCGCCAGTTTCCCTTATTCGACCCCCGCATCTATGCCACCAACGTATTCAACCGCTCTCTGGGCGACCTGCTCACCAATGCGGCCACCTTCTGCTGGATCGTCCTTTTTGCCTGGTTCAACATCGGGGGGATTAAGCGGCTCCCGCATTTCCTGCGCGGCCGGCGGGTGTATGCGGCGGGCGTCGTCGCCATCCTGGGCCTGATCTTTTCCACTTTCCTGCTGGCCGAAGTAGTGCGCAGCCTCATCGCGGATTCCAAGATCTCCTTTTACGTCACCGATTTTTTCAGCCTGAACCGGTATACCGTGGTTGGTTTCGTGGTGCTGGCCCTGCTGGCGCTGGGGTATCATTACCTGACGCGCCTCCTGTTCCGTTTCATCTTCCCGACCTTCAAGAAGCCGGCCTACATCTTCTTTATCATCGCATTTGCAGGGCTGATCTACCTGACACTGTGGCCCGGTAACCGGACTGTCCTGTTCCAGCTGCCCGTGCTGGGCTGGCTCCTGGTCTATACCCTGCTGGTCAGCCAGGAGCAGTTCATCATCAACCGGTTCAAGGTGACCATTGCCGGCATCCTCTTCTGGATTTTCGTGTTCTCGGTTTCAATGGCGGCGATCATCCTTCAGGAGAACCGGAGCAAGGAATGGATCGCACGGAAAAACATTGCCGAGAAGATCGACCAGCTGACGGATCCCTCGGCCGAGTCCACCCTGAACATCGCGCTGACCTACCTTGACAACCGGTTCCTGGTCAGCAACTTCAAGCGCTTTTCCGACCCGGTGGAAAACCGGTACCTGCGCGACAGCATCCTGCGGGAAAACTTTTCCGGGTACATCAACCGCTTCACCACCCGCATTTTTGTGTTCGATTCGCTGAACCGGGCGCTCAATAACGGCGATTCGATGGCCTTTACGGACCTGAACACCATTTTTGCCGTGTACGGAAAACCCACCGGCACGCGCGACCTGCATTACCATGAAACCTCCTTCGACCAGTATACCTATATCACAAAGCGGGTGATCTCGGACAGCACCGGGCCGAAGGGCAGCTTCTTTATCATTTCCACGCCGAAGAAGTACAATTCCGATGCGTTGTACCCGGAGCTGTTCCGCCAGAGCGACCAGACCGATGTGGAGAATTCCCCTATCTATTCCTACGCGATCTACAATAAGAAAGTGCTGACCACCGCCACCAGCAAGTATCCCTTCCAGACCTCTCTGGTGGATGCGCAGTTGCCCCGCGCGGAATTCGAGCGGCGCAACAACGGCGATTACGACGAGCTCTGGCACCGGGTCAATCACAACAAGGTGATCGTGCTTGTCAAGAAGCGCGATTCGCTGATCGAAAGCATTACCCTGTTCTCCTACCTGTTCTGCGCCTTCCTGTTCATGGTGGCGCTGCTGCAGCTGCTGATCCTGTTCCTCGACGCCCTGAATGACCGCTCGGTGTTTGAGCGGTTCTGGCAGCTGAACATCCGCTCCCAGGTACACGGCACGATCATCTTTATCTCGGTGCTTTCGTTCATCATCATCGGGGTGGCCACGATCTCGTTCTTTATCAACCGCTACAACCGGAACAATATCGACAAGCTCAGCGCCACGGCGGGCATCATGGTAAAGGAAATGCAGAAGCGCCTCCGCGACCAGCAAACCTTCGACTCGGAGATCTCCCTGTACGATTCGGTGGCCTCTGCCGACCTCCAGCGGCTCATTGATGAAGTGGCCGACATTCACAACGTGGAAGTGAACGTATACGATACGCTGGGCAACCTGCAGGTTACGTCCGAGGAGCGGGTTTACGCCGAAGGCATCCTCAGCAACAAGATGCACCCCCAGGCCTTCTTCCACCTGAACCGCCTCCGGCAGGTACAGCATGTGCAGGAAGAAACCATGGCTACCCTGCAATACCTGTCCATTTATTCCACCGTACGCGATGACGTGGGAAGGGTACAGGCCTACCTTAATATCCCTTATTTCTCTTCACAGATCGATCTGAACCAGGAGATCTCCAACTTCCTGGTGACCATTATCAACCTCAATGCCTTTATCTTCCTTATCGCTGGGGTCATTGCCCTGTTCATCACGAACAAGATCACCCGGTCATTCTCCGTCATCGGCGACAAGATGCGGCAGGTAACCCTGGGCAAAACGAACGAAGAGATCATCTGGACACGCCGCGACGAGATCGGCGAACTGGTGGTTCAATACAACAAGATGGTGCGGCAGCTGGAGCAGAGCGCCGAAGCGCTGGCGAAGAGTGAACGGGAAGGCGCCTGGCGGGAAATGGCACGGCAGGTAGCCCACGAGATCAAGAACCCGCTCACGCCGATGAAGCTGTCGATCCAGTACCTGCAGAAAGCGATCCAGAACAACCAGCCGAATGTAAAGGACCTGACCTCCAACGTGGCGAATACCCTGGTGGAACAGATCGACCACCTGTCGAAGATCGCTGCCGATTTTTCCCGTTTTGCCAATATCGGTATCCGCAACCTCGAGGCCTTCGACCTGCACAGCGTGCTGTCATCGCTGGTAGACCTGTACCGCTCGAACCCCAACGTGGAACTCCGCTGGAACCGGGAGCCCCGCGCCCTCATGATCGAAGCGGATAAGACCCACATGAACCGGCTGTTCACCAACCTGCTGACCAACGCGGTGGATGCCTGCGCCGAACGCGATACCTGCCGGGTGACCATCACCGAGGAGTTCAAGGGCCGCAGTGTGCTGATCCGCATCCAGGATAACGGGGAGGGGATTCCGCCGGAGATGCAGCCCCGCATCTTTGCGCCGAACTTTACCACGAAGTCTTCGGGCACGGGCCTGGGGCTGGCCATGTGCAAAAGCATCATTGAGCAGGCGCACGGCGATATCTGGTTTGAAACCGTACCGGGAACCGGCACTACGTTTTTTGTGCACCTGCCCCTTTCCTCAAATCCCTCTTAACCGGCGGCGCTCCTGAAGGAAGGCATCGAACTGCACGCGGCTGAAGGAGCTGAGGTTGCGCTCTGCGGTCAGTCCGCCTTTCTGCCCCACCAGCACGCCATATTTGATGTTGGCATATTCATCGATCGTATGGGCATCCGGGTTTACAGAAAGCAGCACGCCCTGCTGCAGGGCTGCGTCCACCCATTGCCATCCGATATCCAGCCGGTTGGGGTTGGCGTTGATCTCAATGGCCACCTCGTTGCGGGAGCAGGCCTCGATGATCTTTTTGTGGTTGACCGGGTAGCCTTTGCGGCGCAGGAGGAGCCGGCCGGTCATATGTCCGAGGATGGTGACGTACGGGTTGGCAATGGCCTGCAGCAGCCGGTGCATGGCTTTTTCTTCGTCCATATCCAGGTTGCTGTGGATGGAAGCAATCACCAGGTCGAAGGAAGCCAGGGTGGCATCGTCGTAATCGAGGCTGCCGTCGCCGAGGATATCGCACTCAATGCTTTTGTAGATTTTGAACGGTGCCAGTTTCGCATTCAGGGCATCGATCTCGCGGTGCTGCTGGCGGATGCGGGCTTCGTCCAGGCCGTTGGCATAAAACGCGGCTTTCGAGTGGTCGGAGATCACCAGGTATTCAAACCCCTGTTCGATGAGGGCTTCCGCCATGGCTTCCAGGGTGTGGCCGCCATCGCTCCAGGTGCTGTGGGCATGAATGAGCCCTTTTACTTCGGAGGGTTGCAGGAGCCGCTCGTATGCATCATTTCGCTGCAGCACCGACCCTTCTTCACGCAGGGGAGGGGGAACCGGCGGAAGACCATAGGCAGCAAACAGGGATTCTTCCGAAGCATAGGCCTCGCTTCCGGTAAAGCCGGTGCGGGAACGGAACGCCTGCAGGAAGGAAGGCGCACAGGTACGGGTAAACCAGATTGTGCCAATAGCGGCTTCCGTGGTCAGGTGAAACCGGAGGGGCAGGGCGCCCTGGGCTTCATACACCAGTTCTTCCGTTGAGGCCGAGAGCTGCGGCAGTTCCAGCGCCGCCAGTTCCGCTTGCAGGTCGGCAGCAGGAATGGTTGTTACCCAGTCGAGGTGGTCGATGATGTCGAGCTGCCGTCGGAAGTCACCTGTAAGTTCCAGCCGGCAGGCGGGAAAAGCGGAGCGGAGCCGTTCGGTAAAGGCCAGGGCAAACGCTTCTATGGAAGCATAGAGGTATTTGCCTGTAGCTTCCTGGCGGAAGGAGATCGCTTCGAGGATCTTCTGCTGGGTCTTATCTCCAAAGCCCTTTTGCTGGGCGATGCGGTTCGACTGGCAGGCGGCGGCGAGCGCCTCGATGGAATCAATGGATAACTCTTTCCAGAGCGTGTGGATCTTTTTAGGCCCCAGTCCTTTGATGTGCATCATCTCCAGTACGCCTTCGGGCGTACGCCGGAGCAGTTCCTGCAGGGCCGTGAGCGTACCGGTTTGCAGCAGCTCGCGCACCTTG
>DATAGL010000719.1:0-2417 GCA_036263755.1 Chitinophagaceae bacterium
GTATTACTTAAGGAGTAACTTCCCGGTAGCCGCCAGGGCTTAGCCGTTTATTTGTGGTGTATAAACAAAGCTGACGTTATGGTGCGACTTTTCTTTTTCTTATTCTTTCTTCCCCTGGTTTCCCGCACACAAACAGCCCCCATACTCATACGGGATGTGAACATTGTGGACGTGGAAAAAGGCAGGATAAAGCGTCATCAGACCGTGTTGATTGAAGACGGACGGATAAAAACAATCGGGCTCAATGTACCGCTGCCCAAACATGCGGAAGTGGTCAATGGCACAGACCAATACCTGATGCCCGGTCTCTGGGACATGCACTTTCATATGCGGGATAACATTGAAGAGGGTTGGCAAATCAATGAAAAGGTATCACTTCCCTTGTTGCTGGCCAATGGTGTGACCGGCGTACGCTATATGGCAGGGAATGCGGGATTGCTGGCCCAAAGAAAACGGGTCGAACAAAACCAGTTGCTCGGCCCCCGTATGGTGGTGTACTCGCCGATGTTTACGGGAAGAGCCAGCAGGCACACCCGCTACCATTTTGTCCGGGATACCGTACAGGCACGGCGAAGTGTGGATTCTTTTTATCGGCTTGGCTACGATGGCATAAAAATATACACGTGTTTTCCGGACCGGGCCGTATTTTTTGCGGTGGCCGACCAGGCGAACAAACGGGGCATGCCCTTCGGCGGACACGTACCGGCCACGGTAACGGCTGCGGAAGCGGCCATGGCGGGTATGCGGAGCCTGGAGCACACCCATGGTGTACGGGAAGGATATGCCTCCAATGAAAAGGTACTGGTGGCGATGAACAGCGACGTGTGCATCACCCGGCGCTCCCTGTTCAACGCCCTGGATTCCATCACCACGGCCATGGTAACACATTTCGATAAAAAGGCAGGTGATGCCCTTGCCGGCCTGTTCCGGAGCAGGAATGTTCATAATGTGCCCACACAAGCCTTTCTGAACTTTTTAGAGAAAGCTGACAAGACCGATAGCCTGTTGGCCGCCGACACCTTGTACCACCGGTATACCCCTCTTCCGCTAAAAACCATATTGATGGAAGAACATGTTCCCCCTTCGCAGATACCGGTCATCACCACAGCCCAAAAAAAGGAGAATGCCTATAACGTGAAGGTGGTGCATCATCTTTATCGCAGCGGTGCGCCCATGTTGATCGGTACCGATGCGCCGATGCTGACCCTGGTTCCTGGATTTTCCCTGCACCAGGAAATGGAATACTGGGTGAACACGGGTATTCCCCCGTCAAAAGTGCTCCGCGCAGCAACGATGAACGCGGCCGCCTTCCTCGGTTGGCAGGAGCGGCTGGGCTCGGTAAAACAAGGAAAAGAAGCAGATTTGCTCCTGCTGGAAGGTAATCCCCTGCTCGATATCCGAAATACCAGAAAGATTGCAGCTGTCTTCATCCGGGGCAGGTTGTTGCTGAAAAAGGAACTGGAAAACATGCTGAACGAAGCAGAGCGGCTTTGCAAGTAGGTTTCAAAGGTCAGGACTGCGTACGACAGGCACTTCTTATAACCAAAGCTTCCGGTCACTTTTTCAGGGGAACAACTCAATCACCATTCGAACAGGCCTGAAACACCCTAAACACAGAATGACCCGGTTTAGGAAAGCTGTTTTGCGGAATACCTTCCTTTTGGAAGGGTTACAATTGAAATTTTGCCAAATGACAAATATTCAGGGTTGCACTTCGGCTAACTTGCACGGATGAAAGCGTTCATTAACTACGTGCTGCAGTTTGGCAATTTAAATGCCCGGCAAATAGAACTGATCACCAGTAAGGCGTTCGAGCTGGAACTGCGGAAGGATGCATATTTTTCCGAAGCAGGAAAAATTGCCCGCCAGGTGGGTTTCATCACCGAAGGCGTAACCCGGGTTTGCTATTACAACAACAAGGGCGAAGAAATTACCAAGTACTTTATCGATGAGAACAATTTGGTTGTCGATATTGAAAGTTTTGATAATGAAATCTGCTCTTCGGCATATGTACAGGCGATCACGGACTGCAAGCTCATTTGCTTTCATAAAAAGGACTGGCAGGAGCTTTTGCGTACCATCATCGGCTGGGATGCGATTGTGCACCGGATCATTTCAAAAGCGCTGATCCAGAAAGTGGAACGAAGAAGTCCTTTGGTGACAGAAGATGCCACCGAACGGTACCTGAAGTTCCTGGATATTTATCCCAATATTGTCAACCGGGTGCCCCTTGCCTACATCGCTTCCTACCTGGGTATCACGCAGTCATCTCTCAGCCGCATCCGGAAGAATATCCAGTAAGCGTTTTTGCCAAATGGCAAATGATTTCATTTTTGAACGGATCATTTTTGTGCGGTCACTTTTCAAAACAACAAAAATGAAATCAGCATTAATTACAGGAGCAAACCGGAGCATCG
>DATAGL010000720.1:0-2632 GCA_036263755.1 Chitinophagaceae bacterium
ATTGATGATGACCGGGACATGTGCCTGTTGCTGAAGCGTTTTTTAACCCGCCATAATTACGAGGTACTCGAAGCGTACAGTGGCAAAAAAGCCATGGAGCTGCTGGAAACGGTTGAGCCCAGCCTCATCATGTGCGATTTCCGGCTGGAAGACATGGAAGGCAACGTGCTGCTCGGGAAGATCAAGGAAAGATATCCGCAGATGCCCGTGATCATCATTACCGGCTACAGCGATATCAAGATCGCCGTGGAGGTGATGAAAATGGGTGCCTACGATTATATTACCAAACCCCTGTTCCCCGACGAGATCCTGGTTACCATCAAAAAAGCCCTGGAAGAAGCCGCCTCCGCCCCCGAAGAGCGCACCCGCGTGGCTTCCGTAGCGCCCGACGTGGAAACCGCCAAGACGGCCATGGTCAAGGATGCCGGCCCGGCTCGTCCTTCCTTTATCCAGAGCGGCGAATATATTTTCGGTGACACGCCCACTTTCCGCACCATCCTGCAGCAGATCGACCTGGTAGGTCCTACCAACTATACCGTGATCATCTACGGCGAAAGCGGCTCCGGCAAGGAAGCCATCGCACAGGAAATCCACAAGCGCTCGAAGCGCAAGAACAAACCCTTTGTGGCCATTGACTGCGGCGCCCTGTCGAAGGAACTGGCCGGCTCCGAACTGTTCGGCCATGAAAAAGGCTCCTTTACCGGTGCCCTGAACCAGAAGATCGGCTCGTTCGAGCTGGCTAACGGAGGCACCATCTTCCTCGACGAGATCGCCAACCTGTCGTACGACATCCAGGTTTCGCTGCTGCGCGTCGTACAGGAGCGCAAAATGCGCCGCGTGGGCGGAACGAAGGACATCGAGCTGGATGTGCGCATCATCATCGCCTCCAACGAAAAGCTTTGGGAAGCCACCCGCAAGGGCAAGTTCCGCGAGGATCTCTACCACCGCTTCAACGAGTTCAGCATCGACGTGCCCCCGCTGCGCCAGCGCCCCGAGGACATTATGCTGTTTGCCAATCATTTCCTGCATACCACCAACCTGGAGCTGGGCAAGAACATCAAACGGTTTTCGCCCGAGGTGGAAGCCATCTTTACCGGATACGTATGGTACGGCAACCTGCGCGAACTGAAGAACGTGATCAAGCGTGCGACGCTGCTTTCCGACGGCGAACAGGTGGAAGCCACTTCGCTGCCGTTTGAAATCTCGCACTACAGCAAGCTGCAGTTCGACCGCCAGGCCGAGCCCATGTCCGCCCCAGCGGCGATGACCATGCCGGTGGCAGCCCCTCCTGTGCGTTCCGAAGAACTGATGGAAGTGCCCGGACGATCCGTTTCTGAAACCACCCTCAAAGGGGCCAGTATCGATGCGGAGTATGAAATGATCCTGAAAGCGCTCAAGAAAGTGAACTTCAATAAGAGTAAAGCGGCCAAACTGCTCAACATCGACCGCAAGACCCTCTACAATAAAATGAAGCAATATCAGGAGTTCAACAACCAGTAACATGCATTCTCCGGCAGCACCTACTTTTAGCGAAGCAGGCACCTCTATGCCCCGCCCGGCGCGGGTCATCGGGGAACCCATGCCCGGGGCTGTAGCCCTGGGCAGCCTACTTCCCGCTGCCCTGCAGCGCCTGCAGCAGGCCGCCGGATCCCTGCGCGTGATCAGCCGGTGCGATGAGCTGCCGGTTGTTGCCGGCGATGCCGCCCGCGTGGCCGGCCTGATCGATCACCTGCTGCAGCTCATCCTGGCTGCCCGGGTCCGCCAGCAGCAGCTGTTCCTGTACTTTTTATGCAGGCAAGGTCCAACCCGGCAGGATGGGTCTGCCTGGTATACGCTGCAGGTACAAACCAATGCCGTACCCGACGCCGCCTGGGAAAGAAGCCAGGCCGGGCAGCTGCAGCAATGCCGCCGGCTGGCCGAAGCACTGGGCGGCCATTTCGATTATCATCCCCCATCGGGTGGCGGGCCCCTTTTCAGCCTGACCCTGCCCGGAAAAACAGATTAAGAGTATGCCGTCTTCCAAAGCCCCCAGCATCCGGATCCTGATTATAGACGATGATGAGGACGATTTTTTCATTACTTCCGAATACCTGAAGCAGATTGAAGAGTACCCGCTGCTCATCGACTGGTGCTACAAGTTTTCCGATGCCGTGCAGTTCCTGAAGAACCGCGCGTACGATATGTATTTCGTGGATTACCGCCTTGGTGCCAAAACCGGCCTCGATTTCCTGAAGGAAGCCGTAAAGCTGGGCTGCGAAGAACCCATTGTTCTGCTGACCGGTAAGGGCAACAAGGAAGTCGATATTGAAGCCATGCAGATGGGGGCCACCGACTACCTGATCAAAACGGAGCTGAACCCCGACAAGCTGGAGCGCTGTATCCGTTATTCGCTGGAGCGTACGGCCTACCTCAAAGCCCTCCGGGCCAACGAGCGCAAATACCGCAACATCTTTGAGCTGTCGAAAGACGCTGTCTTTGTTTCCGACCGGAGCCTCCTGTTCCGCGACGTGAACCAGGCCATGAGCGAATTGCTGGGCTATTCCCGCGAAGAGCTGCGCCGGATGTCGGTATATGACCTTATTGCCGATGAATCGGCCCAGGAGCAGGTACGCCGCACCCTGGAGGATACCGG
>DATAGL010000721.1:0-11746 GCA_036263755.1 Chitinophagaceae bacterium
CAGAACCGCACTTTTTGTTTTTACCGTCCACCGTGTTTCTTCTTGGTGCCGTCCGTGGCGCGCTCGGTCTGACCGCCGTTGTTGGCACCGCCGGTTTCCGTTGTGCGCGGGGCTCCGCCATTGCGGCGGCCCGCTTTTGTATTTTCCTTCTTGGGCTGGTTTTGCTCCCTGCGTCTTACATTTTCACCCATAATCTTAGTATTTGGGATACTGCGACGAAAAAAGTGCCAAAGTAAGCCCGAAGGGCCCGGTCATGACCGTTTACCGGTACCGGACCGCCTTGGCTTAGTGATTTTTCTTTCCGGGCGCCCTTTCCTGCTGACAGACCGTTGACACGGACGCCTGTAGCTTTACCCGAAACAGACCACATGGCCACTGCCCTTAAAGACCTGTACAGCCCGGAATTCATTGCGTCATTTGCCGCCATGGCGCAGCAGGTGGTGCCGGAGCTGGATATTGCCGCCTTTCAGAACGAAGTGCTGGACGCCGCCTGGCCCGCCCGGGAACTGAAGCAACGCTCCGGCCACCTGGCTTCGGTACTGCACCGGTTCCTCCCCGGGGCGTACCCGCAGCAGGTAGCCACCCTGCTGGAAGTGGTGGAAGTGCTGCGCGCCCGGGGCACCGGCGACAATCATTTCCCGTATATCTTTTTACCTGATTTCCTGGCGCAGTTCGGGCTGGAAGAGCCGGAGATCTCTCTTGCCGCCATGGAACCCCTTACCCAGTTCATTTCCTGCGAGTTTGCCGTCCGGCCGTTTCTGCTTCTCCATCCCGGACAGGTATTGGCCCGGATGCTGGAATGGAGCCGGCATGCACACCCCCACGTCCGGCGCTTTGCCAGCGAAGGTTGCCGGCCGCGCCTGCCCTGGGGCGCCTCCATCCCTGCGCTGATCAAAGACCCGTCGCCGGTGCTGCCCATCCTGGAAAACCTGAAGGCCGATCCTTCCCTGTTCGTGCGCAAAAGCGTGGCCAACCACCTGAATGACCTCTCCAAAGACAACCCGGAACTGGTGCGGCAGCTGGCCCGGCGCTGGAAAGGCGGCCCTCCGGAAACCGAATGGATCCTCCGGCAGGGCTGCCGCACCCTCCTGAAAAAAGCTGATCCGTTCATTTATCAGTTGTTTCAATTGCAGGAAGCAGCGGATTGCCGGGTTTCCGGACTGCAGCTGGAGCCGCCCGCAATCCGCATCGGCCAGCGGCTCGGCTTTTCTTTTACCTTGTGCCTTTCGGGAAATGACCCGCAGCCGCTGCGCATCGGGTATGCCATTGATTATGTACGGGCGGGCGGGCGTACTGCGCGCAAGCTCTTCCACCTGGCCCGGGAAACCTATGAGCCGGGGAAGCCCTACACTTTCAGTCGCACGCAGCGCTTCCAGGACTTTACCACGCGCAGGCATTTCCCGGGCCGCCACCGGATCGCGATCCTGGTGAACGGTAAAGAGCGCGGCGAGGCGTTTTTTGAACTCGGAGGCTGAGCTGCATGTTGTTCGGAGGAGCGCCGTTTGCCTGGCTGACAGAAATTCGGAACAATCCTGAAATAATTCCGTTCTTTTTTATTTATTTGTCTGCCAAACTAACGCTTAACCGGACTCCGGTCCGCAACCACCGTTCATGAGAAAATTTCCCCTGCTCGTTGCAGTGCTGCTGCTTGCCTGCTCCTCATTCGCCCAGAAAAAGAAAGATACGGATCCCAACCTCCCCCCATTCGGAACCATAGAAAAGGCCGACCTCGAACTGAAAGACTGCGCCTTTGATCCCAGTGCAGAAGCCATGGTGCTGGTAGATGACGGAGAGCTGGAATACTCTGATAATAAGGGACTGACCCTGAAGCGCCGGATCCGGATCAAGATCCTGAACAACAAAGGACTGGACCAGGCAAATGTCAAACTGCGCTACCACAGCTATAAGATGGACGAAAGCATCTCCGGCCTGGAAGCCCACACCTTCAACCTCGATGCCTCCGGCAATGTGATCATGACCCCGGTGGATAAAAAGCAGATCTTCGAAAAAAAGCTGAACAAGCGCTATACGGAAAAGGCGTTCACCTTCCCGGAAGTGAAAGTGGGATCGGTGATCGAGTACAAGTTCAGGCACGAGCACATCGGGCTGATCGACTGGTACTTCCAGCGGTCCGTGCCGGTGCGGTACAGCTCCTTCGTGACCGACTTCCCCGAAGAACTGGAAGTGACTGTTATGCCCTTCTGCTCGCGCGAATACTCGGAGAAAAAGCAGGAGAAGGCCCGGCGCGTGATCAAGACCTATTCGATGAAAGACGTACCGGGGCTGCGCGATGAATCGTATGTGATCAATGAAGATTATTACCGCGACCGCCTGGAAACAAAGATCACAGCTTTTTACATCAATGGCCGCCGGCAGGCCCGCACCATCAGCTGGCCCATGGTGATCAAATACCTCATGGAAGACGAAGACTTCGGGGAGCAGCTGAAGCGGAACATTCCCCGCACGGCCGACCTCGACGCACAGCTGAAGACCCTTGCCTCGCAGTACGACCAGATGAAGGCGGTGTACAAGTACGTGCAGCAGAATATGGAGTGGAACGAATACGAAGGCATCTGGGCATTCGACGGCGTACGCAGCGCCTGGAAGGATAAAAAAGGAACGGTGGGCGAGATCAACCTTATCCTCGTCAACCTCCTGAAGGATGCCGGCATTGATGCCCGCCCGGTACTGGTGAGCACCCATGAAAACGGGGTGGTGAATACGGCGGATGCCGGAACGCTGGATGCCCCCGGATTCCATCAGTTCAATAAGGTAATGGCCTACGTGGAACTGAACGGCCGTGTGTATGTACTGGATGCCACCCAGAAGAATATGCCGGTGCACCTCGTTCCGACCGACGTGATGCAAACCCAGGGACTGGTGATCAATAAGCTCGACAGCGAGAACTGGGGCTGGCAGCCGCTGGCCACTCCTGATAAGAATGCCAGCAACCTGGTGATGATCAACGGCACGATCAGCGCTGAAGGAAAGCTCAACGGGGAGATCTCCATTACCAGCTATGACTATGCCCGCATCGGCCGCCTGGGGCTGGCCAAAAAAGGGAAGGATAAATACATCGAGAAGTTCGTTACCGAAAACAACCCGGGGCTCAGCGTGGAAGACGTGAAGTTTGAGAACCTGGAAGCCGACAGCCTGCCGCTCGTACAGAAGGTCAAATTCACCCAGCCCCTGAACACGGCCGGCGAATACAGCTACTTTTCCACCAATATGCTTACGGGCCTGGAAAAGAATCCCTTTGTTTCCGATAACCGTTTTTCCGATATATTCTTCGGCTGCGGCCAGGCCTATACGATCATCGGCAATTTCACGCTGCCGGAAGGCTACGAGTTCGACGAGCTGCCGAAGGATGTGCGCATGCGCCTCCCCGATACCAGCATCGTTATTTCCCGCATATCGCAGAAAGTGGAGAACCGCCTGCAGACTTCCGTTCGCCTGGAATTCAAGCAACCGGTTTACGGAGCCGACCAGTACGGCGAACTGCAGGAGTTTTACCAGCGCCTGTTTGAAATCCTGAACGAGCAATACGTAGTGCGCAAAAAAGTAAAACCTTAAACGAACGACTGTATGAAAAAGGGGCTTCTTATCCTGCTGACCGCTTTCTGTACCGGCGCGGCCCAGGCTCAGTCCGGGGTGTACAGCCTTGCTTCCGTGCCCGAGGCGCTGAAGCCGAAGGCTTCCGTGATCACGCACCTGCACCAGATTTCGGTGGAAGTGGAGAGTATTGAAAAAGCAGCGGTAAAGGTGCAGAAGATTTTTACGGTGGTGGATGAGAAAGGGAAGGACGCCCTTTTGTTCCGCGAACATTCCAGTAAAGACATTGCACTGGATGAGGCGGAAATCCGCGTGCTCAATGCCAACGGCAAGCAGATCGCCCGCTACAAAAAAAAGGACATGGTTACAGTGGCTACCGGTGAAGGCCTGATCGAAGATGGCTACACCACCTATTATCCTGTGCCAGCAGATACATACCCCGTTACGGTGGTCTTCGAGTACACCCATAAGTTCAGGGGTACGTTCTTCCTGCCCCGCTTCCATTACATTTACCCGGGTGAAGCCGTTGTGGAGGCGCATTTTACAGCCAGGATTCCTGCCGACATTCAACTCCATCACAAATCAGCGCTCCAGCCCCTGGAGCCCGTCATCACTACAGAGGGAAAATACAGGAAATACGAATGGTCGGTCCGGAACCTGCCGGCCTCCGCTTATGAGGAAGGCAGCGGAGTCCCCCGCAACTGGCTGCCCCATGTAAGCATCGTTACCACACCATTTTCCTATTACGGCCACCAGGGCGATTTCACCTCCTGGAAAAGCTTCGGTGCCTGGCTCGGCAAACTCTATGCAGGACTCGACGAGCTGGCTCCGGCACGCCAGGAATTTTTCCGCCAGCTGGTGGCCGGCGCTCCCAATGAGCGAGAGAAAGTGCGTCTTATCTACAGCTACCTGCAGAATAACTTCCGCTATGTCAGTATCCAGCTCGGACTCGGCGGTATTCAGCCGTTTTCTGCTGCCTTTACTGACGAGAAGAAGTATGGCGACTGCAAGGGGCTCAGCAATTTTATGAAGGCCGCGCTCAAGGCAGTAGGCATCCGCAGCCATGTAGCCATTATCAATTCCGACTACAACGGCGAACCCGTGGACCCTTCGTTTCCGGCCAACAGCTTCAACCACGTCATCCTTTGCGTACCCGGGGCCAAGGACTCCATCTGGCTGGAATGCACCTCCAACACCAGCGCTTTCGGGCACCTGGGCACCAATACAGAAAACCGCTATGCCCTTCTGGTCACTGAAAACGGGGGCGCCCTGGTGCCCACCCCCCGGAGTTCAGCTGCAGCCAATAAGCTGGTAACGACCACCCGGATCACCCTGAAGGACGATCTTTCCGCGGAAACCGAGACAGAGATGAACGCTCTGGGCGAGCCGCTGGAAATGACCAATGAATTGCTGAAAAATAACCGGGACGAACAAAAGAAGTTCCTGGTTTTTTACCTGGGATACAAAGAGCCAAACGATTTTGAAATCACGGCTGCAGCTACAGAGCACCAAAAGTCGGTTAAGTTGGCGGCCCTGTTCCGCAAGCTGCCGGAATTCAATGCCGGCTCCAAACAGTTCATCCAACCCCGGATCCACAAGATGTGGTCCAGTAAGCTCCCGGCTTTCGAGGACCGGAGAACCGATTTTTATTTCCTTTATCCTTTCGAGCACCGGGATACCGCTATTCTCCGGCTGCCGGCCGGCTACAAGCCCGATGCGCTGCCTAAGGATAAAGAGTTGAAAACGGATGTAACCTATTACGCCGCCAAAACCTGGTACAACGAAGCGGAAGGAGCCATCTACACAGCAACGGTCCTCATCCTGCGCAACCATAAGATCCGCGCATCCGACTACAAGTCCGTCAAAACCTTCTTCGACGAGGTCATGCAGGACGATGCCCAGCGGATCGTGATCCGGAAGTGATTGAGTCGGAAAGCAGGCTTGTTTGCAGAAGAGAAATATTCAATAATCAATATTAAATACGCAAGGCCCGTACACCGTATATCGTACACCGTACATCGAATCCAGGGCTGTATAAGCTGTAAAATATCCTTCGCGTCTCTGTGGACCTTCGCGTCTTTGCGTGTAACCTTTCCGCCGCGCAGCCGCCATCCGTTAACGTGTAAAATACGTGGGTTCAGAAACACCCGCGGTCCTCATTGTCATTCGTATTAACTTTGCCCTTAAAGTGTGGCTTTCATGACGAATACAGACACGTGCCGGAGCAGGATGGTACGGCAGGGAATGAGAAAGGTTTTGGGATTATTGCTGCTGCTCTCGCTGGCGGCAGGAGCGGAGGCGCAGCGGCCCAATTTCATCCGCCGCTACATCAACCGTCTTATTGACGATACCACGTCCATCGCCGAGCCGCAGTTCATCGCTTATCCTACGGTTGCCTTTTCCCCGGAAACAAGCTGGGAGCTCGGCCTCAGTTCCCTTTATATCTACTATGCCCGCCGCGATACCACCAACCGGCTCAGTGAGATCAACGGGTTTACTTTTTATACCCTGAACCGCCAGTACGGGGGCTTTTTCGATCATGCGCTGTATTCC
This sequence comes from Chitinophagaceae bacterium, assembly GCA_036263755.1. Classification (GTDB taxonomy): domain Bacteria; phylum Bacteroidota; class Bacteroidia; order Chitinophagales; family Chitinophagaceae; genus Flavisolibacter. The sequence goes on from DATAGL010000721.1 coordinate 6,106, forward strand.
CACGGCAACCGCTGGTCCTTCCTGGGACGGTTGAAATACCAGGATTTCCCGCTGCTCTACTACGGCATCGGTCCCGCCACCCCAAAGGAATATACGGCTACGGTGGAAGCCCGGCAGCTGAGCATTAAAGAGCGTGTGCTTAAAAAAGTGCATAAGAATATCTTCGCCGGCGTGGAAGCCGACTTTCAGCGGCTGGGGTCTGTACGGTTTGTACCGCACGATTCCAACAACCTGGAACTTCCTCCCGGGGCGCAGGGCTACACGAACTTTGGACTGGGCGCCGGAGTCCTGTACGACAACCGGCACAACGTGCTCAATGTGCGGGACGGTGTTTTTGCCGAACTGGCCCTGCTGCGGTACGATCCGCTCTGGGGCAGCGACTTTTCTTTTACGTCCATCATTTCCGACAACCGGTTTTACCGGCCGGTTTCCAGCCGCAACGTGCTGGCGGCACAGGTATTCGGGCAATTTACCATGGGCACCCCTCCCTTCAACCAGCTTGCGCTGCTGGGGGGTGAAAGCCTGTTGCGGGGCTATTATGCCGGGCGGTTCCGCGACCGCAACCAGCTGGCCGCCCAGGTGGAATACCGGATGCTGCCGCTTCCGTTCCGGTTCACCAAGCGCTGGGGCGCCGCTGTTTTCGGCGGTACCGGTACCGTCTTCCCGCGCTTTTCCGAATTGTCCGCCCGCGATTTCGTTTGGGCCGGCGGTGCCGGGATCCGGTTCCTCCTGTTCCCGAAGAAGGACATCTTTTCGCGCCTGGATGTAGCCTTTACGAAGGAAGGCAGCGGGGTGTATATTTTTATCGGGGAAGCGTTTTGATGTAAGATTTACGATGTACGATGTACGATGTGTTCGATTGACGATTGACGATTGACGATTGACGATTGAATTTTGGGGCTACCCAAGTTACAACATATCCTCTGCGTCTTTGCGGCCCTTAGCGCCTTTGCGTGCAACCAAAGCCGCAGGTAGAAAGCATCTGCCGCAAAATGTTGATGCCTCCCCAACCTCCTTTTCTCCTTAGCTCTGCGCGCAACCCTTTCTCCCGAAATCCCCTCCAAACGCCAAACCGCTGATAACAGCCTATTTTTGCACATGGCTCATACTCAACCTTCCGTGGAATCCATCCTGGCCCGGCTCAATATTGACGCACTGAACGAGATGCAGGAAGCGGCGCTGGAGGCAACGGCGCAGCACCCGAACGTCGTGATCCTCTCGGCTACGGGATCGGGTAAAACCCTGGCTTTTTTACTTCCGCTGCTGCGCACGCTCGACCCGGGTACCCGGAAAACAGGTGCTATGATCGTAGTGCCCTCACGCGAGCTGGCCCTCCAGATCGAAACCGTATTCAAATCCATGGGTACGGGGTACAAGGTGACCTGCTGCTATGGCGGGCACAAGCGCGAGATCGAGGAACAGAACCTGGTGCAGCCACCGGCGCTCATCGTGGGTACGCCGGGCCGCATCGGCGATCACCTCCGCAGGGGTAACATCACGGCCGATACGGTCCATACCCTGGTGCTTGATGAGTTCGACAAATCCCTCGAGCTCGGCTTCCAGGAAGAGATCCGCTTTATTATCGAATCGCTGCCGGCTGTACAGCGCCGCATCCTGACCTCCGCAACCGAAGCCGTGGAAATCCCGGCTTTTATCGGCCTGCAGGAGCCGCACCGGTTGAACTTTTTACCGGAAGGCGAAGCGAAGCCGGCCGCCCTCGAATTGAAGCTGGTGCAGGCCGGGGATAAGGACAAGGCCGATACGCTGTTCCGCCTGCTTTGCCACCTCGGCAGCCGCTCCTCCATCATATTCTGCAACCACCGCGAATCGGTGGAGCGCACCAGTGCCCTGCTTTCCGAAAAAGGGATTATCAACACATTTTATCACGGGGCCATGGAACAGCGCGACCGCGAAGTGGCGCTGGCCAAGTTCCGCAACGGCAGTGTTTCCTTCCTCGTGACCACCGACCTGGCGGCCCGCGGATTGGATATTCCGCACATCCGGTACATCATTCATTACCACCTGCCGCCTTCTGCGGAAATTTTCACGCACCGCAACGGGCGCACCGCCCGCATGGAGGCCAGCGGTACTGCCATCCTCCTGCTGGGCAGCGAAGAGCGGCTGCCCGAGTACCTCCCGGCAACGGCTGAAGCCATAGAGCTGCCCCCAACAACCGAGCTTCCGGAAAAGCCGAAATGGGCAACCCTGTTTATTGGTGCCGGGAAAAAGAATAAGGTGAATAAGGTAGATATTGTCGGGTTCCTGACGAAGAAAGGAGAGCTGCGCGCAGAGGATGTCGGCGTCATTGAAGTGAAGGATTTCTTTTCCTTTGCCGCCGTGCGCAAGTCCAGGGCCAGCCATGTGCTGCACCTGGTGAAGGAACAGAAGATCAAGAACCAGAAAGTAAAGATCGATATGGCCAAATAGGAAGGCCGGGCGGTGAATGCATATCAACATAACGGGCCCGGAGCTGCCGTATGCAACCCGGAACCCGTATCCTTACCCACCGCTGGATCATTCCCGGTCCGGTGCTTCGGGCCCATCATTTACCGTCGCCCGTTCGCCGTCCAGCAGCCGGTCTTCTTTATTGGTGCCGTCATATTCCGCGGCTTCTTCGCGGATGGCCTGCTCCAGGTCATTGCTTACCGTTGCCGCATCGTCGCGGCCGGTTGCCGTTCCTTCCTGAAGTTTCCGTTCGTTTTCGTCCCAGGTTTCGCTCACATTGTTGAGCCCTGTTCCCCGGTGCACTGAGTTTGCCATAGCTGCTTCATTTTACTGTAGAAAGGGTAGAGAAAAAATTGTGCCTGTTGGCGATAGGGGAGGGGAATTGGGAGTTGGGAATTAGGAATTAGTTGATCGGTTGATCAGTTGGATAGTGGATAAGGTTTCGCACAGAGCGAACAGAGAAACAGAGCCAGAAGAAAACTTCTGATAAGTGTTGTTTCCGGTTCCTAAAATAATTGCTCCGTCAACTCTGTTTCCCTGTTCGCTCTGTGCGCCATCTTTCTCCGCTTAATTACCTGCATCGTCCTGTTCTACTGGTCAACCTGTCAACTTTTCAACTCCCAATTCCCAATTCCCAACTCCCAATTCCTACTCCCTCGCCGCTTCCCCAACGGCTTCTGCTGAAATATCATAGCCCCACTGGTGGTAGGTGCATTGTCCGTTGCGTATCAGGAGGATTTGAGGCGACTCATGGGGAATGCCGTACTGGCTGGCCACTTCATCGGAGAGGTCCCGGTGGGCGTGCAGGTCAAGGTAATAGACGGTGTCCACGCCGGGGATGACCTCTTCCTGCTGCAGCTTGCGGTAAACGCCTTTGCTGATGGGGCAGGTAGTATTGTGCTTGAAGACCGCAGAGTAGCCGGTTGCGGACTGAATTTCCTGTAGTTGCTCTTTCCGTTCGAGTGGGGTGAATTCCATGTCTTTTTCCGGAGTGGATACCAATACCATTCCAGAACCGGCGAATGCGCCGGTAATAGTGATGCACCCTCCGGCAGCGGCCGGATAGGGGAAAGAAAAGGATCATCAGCCTTCCTTCAGAAAGGAGAGCATCAGCCGGTTCACTTCCTCCGGCTGTTCCATATTCAGCATGTGCGCCGCTCCTTTAAGGACTACGCGGCGGGCTCCCGGGACGGTTTTTTCAAGGTAATCGTTGACCGTCAGAATAAAGGGAAGGTCCCCGTCGCCATGGAGGAGCAATACCGGCATCCGCAGACCGGAGATTCCTTTGGAAGCCGGCGGTTCGTCCTGCAGGTTGGGCCATCCGGCCATCCGGTGCTTTCGCAGGGTGGCTTCCGTGGACCGGTACACATACCGGGAGGCGGGCTTGGTCAGGCTGTCTCCGCGTGCACGCACTCCTTCGCCCCAGGCCAGCGTGAATTCCAGCGCTGCACGGGCCGTATCCTTTCGCTCCAGGGCGGCTGCAAACCTGGCGTACCAGGAACGACTCACCGAATCCACCGGGTGATCGCGTTCGTAGCCGTTCAGCCCGGAGGCCAGGAGCACGACTTTCTGCACCCGTTCGGGATAGGCAATGATAAAATCCTGGGCCACAGCAGCACCCAGGGACAAACCGGCCACGTGCGCTTTCCGGATGTGCAGGCTGTCGAGCACCGTGCGGATCACTTCCCGAGCGAGTTTGGAGGTATCCGTGCCTTCGGTGCGTCCGTGAAAAGGGAGGTCGATTGTCACCACGGTAAAACCCGGTGACAGGGCCCTGACCTGTTCGTCCCACATCGTATGGTCCTGCAGGCCGGCATGCAGCAGGAGGAGCGGTGCTCCCGAGCCCTGCCGCTCATAATACACGCTGAGTCCTCCGGCGCGGATGGTCCCGCTGTCGGCCGCGGCCGCGGAGCGCACTTCCGGAGAACACCGGCCGAAGAGGACGGGAGCCGCGAGCAGCAAAAGGAGGAAGCGGAACATAGTCAGCAGTTATTTCCGGAAGATAAGCTAAGCCCGCCGGATAGGGGTACAGGCGAACAAAAGGCGAAGAAAAGTGGAAATGTCTGTGATAAGGTTTCGCGCAGAGCTAAGGAGAAAAGGTGCTATAGGAGGCTTATCAACTTATTCAACCCATTCTACTAATTTCTAATTCCCAATTCCCAACCCCATACTCACCGGGCCTGCTTTCGCGGAACGGCAACAGCCGCTGCCGGACGGTTCCGCGGTGTTTTCCCCCGGATCGGCGACTGCTCCAGGATGGTTTTCAGCCGGGCCAGGTACCGTTTCATGGTCGTGCGCGTATACCAGCGGATGAAAAAAGGGGGAAGGGGAAAGCCCAGTCCGAACCGCACAACGGCGGCGTCGAAGAGCAGGCGGTAGGTAACCAGCGCTCCCCCGGGCACGGGCTGTACGGTGCGGATGGTTTGCTGCCAGAACGGGCTGCCGGGCAGGGTTTCAAAGGCGATGCAGCGGCCCGGCTCATAATGCATGCATTGCAGCCGGGTGAGGTGGTGCGGAACCCGGCGCGAGAGGTAGGCATCCTGCACGGCCACCCCCATGCGCCGGCCTTCGGCCGGCTCAATGCGCGTCTGGTGCACCTCCTTGCGCCAGCGGGCATCGAGGCGAAGGTCGGCCAGGTAGCGGAATACCGTGGCGGAGTCGCGTTCCATGCGCAGGGTACAGGTGATATCGATAATGACCGGATCGGAGGATGGCATAAACTTCAAAGGCCTAAGATAGGCAGCAAGGATACGGGGCTGATACCCCGATCTGTCCGGTTGGGAAAGGCGCAGCATGAACTGGGAAAGAGCCTGTTTGGGTTGGCAGCCCCTTTTGCAGGAAATCGCCAGAATGCCGGCTCCCGGATCGGGCCGTCATCCAACAGGGAAACGGATGGCCGGTTTGTGCAGGTTCCCCTTTTTCCGTAATATGTAGCTCCTTAAAACCTACTGCAAATGGGACTGTTCAGCGCACTCATGGGACATGCCTCGGTTGTGTCCGTCGAAAAGATCTCTGCCGAGTTTCAGCCGATCCTGGTGGAAGGCGAAAAGATTGAAATCGCTTTCCGACTGATCCGCGAGCTCCTCGTATTTACCAACAAGCGACTGATCCTGGTGGACAAGCAGGGCATCACCGGCAGCAAGGTGGATTACCTCACCATCCCCTATAGCAGCATCAAGAAGTTCTCAAAAGAAAG
>DATAGL010000722.1:0-6639 GCA_036263755.1 Chitinophagaceae bacterium
CTACTTCACCAACCAACTACTCCACCGGGATTTCCTCTTCTTCCCCGAACACATATTTATTAATCCATTGCCAGTTGTGCCACACCGCCGCCAGCCGCTCCTTGGGCTTATTGATGCCGTGACCAAAGCCCTTATAGACAATCAGTTTTGAAGGCACGTTCCGGTCCTGCAGGCCGCGGTACAGCTCATAGGCATTCGGGATGGGCACCCGCTTGTCAAACTCCCCGTGCTGGATCAGCGTGGGCGTACGGGCGTTGTTGATATTGGTCATCGGGGAGGTCTTGCGGTAGATTTCCTCGTCTTCCCAGGGAGTGGCTTTGAGGTATTGCCGGGTGAAGGGCGTGATGTCTGTATTGACATAATAGGTCATCCAGTTGGAAATACCGGCGCCCACCGAAATAGCTTTGAACAGGTGCGAATTGGTGGTAAGAAAAGCGGAAATGTAGCCGCCCTGGCTCCAGCCCATGCAACCCATCCGGGCTGTATCCACAAAGCCCTGGCCGCTGAGGTATTCCACCCCGCTGACCACATCCCACATATCGCCGACGCCCAGGTTGCGCACATTCAGGGAGCGGAACTGCTCCCCATAGCCGGCACTGCCCCGGTAGTTGACGCGCAGCACCAGCGCTCCCTTTTCCACCCAATGCATCATCGGGTAAACATAAGAGGGCACCGGGTCGGGCATGTCGATCCCGGTAGGTCCGCCATGGATGACCACCAGCAACGGGTATTTTTTATTTGCTGAAAAATTTTTAGGCTTCAGGAGGATGCCTTCAATGGTGGCCCCGTCCTTGCTTTTCCAGGAAATCACTTCGTTGACGGGTGTGTTCCACCCGCGGATCTGCACGGTCTGGTTGGTCAGTTGCTTCCAGGGTCCGTTCAGCGGGCCGGTATAAATTTCATTCAGCCCGTCGTACCGGGTTCCGGAAACGGCTACAAGGTCGGATTGCGGGCTGAACGATACACTGCCAACCAGCGGCAGCGGCAGGGAAAGAGCTTTTGTTTTACCGGTTTTCAGGTCGACCGAATACACTTTCTGGCTTGTCTTATTCAATGCGGTAAGAAACAATCCCTGCCGGCTCCAGCCTATGGCATTCTTGTTTTCATCAAGATCGGTAGCGATTTCTGTACTTTTCCCGGTGGCATAATCATAAACAAAAAGCCGGTTGTTCCGGTAGAAATTGGAGAGCGAATCGTCCACGGAACTGCTGTATACGAAAGCCTTTCCTTCCGGATGAATGCGGCCGATAAAGTCGCCTACCGGGTTTGCCACCAGCGTCTTCATTGCTTTGGAGTCGGCATCCACTTCCACTATATCCGCACGCATGGAAGAAAGGATCAGGGTATTGGGAACCCGGTTGAAGAGCAGCCGTTTTCCATCGGGGTGCCAGCCGAACCCGGTAACGGAAAATGCACCGTAAGTAAGGGCACGGGCAACCGGTAGTTTCACGCAGTCCTGCTTCGGCTGCGGCTTGACGGAGTCGGCTCCGGTTGAATCCTTGCGTACAGGGTAACAAGGCACCTGGCCGGCCAGCACGACCGAGTCGTAGTGGAAATTCAGCAGCCATAAGTGCTGGTGCCGGAACTCCGTTCCTTCTTCCGCAAAAGCGCCATAACGTTCTTTCACGGCTTTTTCCCGTTTGCTTTCGGCTTCGGATTTTGTATAGGCAATACGGCGGCCGTCGGGGCTCCATTCGTAAGCACCAACGCCGTCTTCATCCTTGGTTACCTGGAGGGCTTCTCCGCCGCGGACGGAAATGATGTACAACTGGGTTTTGTCTCCCCGGTCCGCCAGAAAGGAAATAAAACGGCCATCGGGTGTAAAGCGAGCGCTGCCGCTGCCGCCTTTACTGGTGCGGGTCAATTGCAGCGGCTCCTCTCCTGCCCGGGCCATCCACAATTCGGAATCGTAAGTGTTGGCACTCCAGTCGGTACTGTTGATGCTGTACACAACCGTTTTACCATCGGGCGAAAGAACAGGGCCGCCGGCACCCTTCAGGGAGATCCATTGTTCAAAACTGACCGAGGCTCCACGCTGGGCTCCGGAGCATAGGCAGGCCAACAGAAAAAAGGAAAGCACCGGCAATCGCATAAGCAGTATTTATTATACTAAATGTACGCAATCCGGTGAACAGCCCGGAAGGGAAAGTTGAACCGTTAATCAGTTGAATCGTTGATAGGGCCCTATGAGGGACCCTGGTAAATAAAGTAAAGGCTATCTCCGTCTCCTTGCACTATGGAAGGCAGAGATAGCCTTATACGGATCAACGTATCAACTATCCAACCATTTGCTTAGTTTCTGATTCCCAGCTCCTGCCTCCCGCTACCCTTTTTCTCCCGGGCAATGGCAGACGGGCTGCCGAACAGGTAGAAGAGCTTCTGACGCATGCCGCGGGCACTGCGCACGTCGCGGATCATATCGCCGTACTCATGGAAATTGAGGTAAAGAGGGTTAAGCTTTTCGGCAATGGGTGTTGTAATGCCGTACGTAGGCCGCTCTTCTTCGGGATGGTAGGTGCCCAACAGGCGGTCCCAGACAATGAAGATGACGCCAAAGTTTTTGTCCAGGTATTTTTCATCGGACCCGTGGTGCACCCGGTGGTTCGAAGGGGTCACGATCAGCCATTCGATAGGCTTCGGCAATTTGCCGATGTATTCGGTATGCTGCCAGAACTGGAACAGCACGCCGATCTGGTTTACTATGAAAAGTATGACCGGGTGAAAGCCGGCAAAAGCCAGGGGCAGGAAGAACAGGATCTTGAAATGCTGCATCCAGCTCAGGCGGAACGACACAGTCAGGTTGTAGTATTCCGCTGTGTGGTGCACCACGTGGGTGGCCCAGAAGAAGCGGTTAAAGTGCGAAACCCGGTGCGCCCAGTACGAACAGAAATCGTAGATGACCAGGCAGGGAATAATGGTCCACCAGTTCAGCTCCATCCGCCAGGGAACAAGGTTATAAATGGCTACCGCACCGTAAATCAGGGCTACCTTAAAAAACAGGTTGATGGCTACGTTGCCCAGTCCTACGAACAGGGATCCGAACGCCTCCTTCGTATGATAGGATTTCCGGTTTTCCTTCCAGGAATACCAGGCTTCCAGGAAGGTAAAGAAAGCCATTGCAGGTATGGCCCAGACAATCAGATCGGCAGAATCCTGCTCAATTGCGGTGATCCTGCTAAGGGGAATAGGATCGGCTCCAAATAAATCCACGGCTGAATATTTAAAATGATAGTTTGTGTTGTTGCAAATTGCAGGCCTGTCTTATCCATAACAATGGAAAGCAGTCTTACCCCTATTCGGTTTAGGGAAACAATAACGGTTATCTGGAAACCGGCTGCCTTCCGGGACGGCCCGGAGAAGAACAACGGGTATAGTCAGGTTGGCCCCGCGGCGGACGGAACTAGGCCATTCTAAAGTAATTGCAGGCAGTGCTTTAACCCCTGACCGTTGCCTACCAGGCAGGTGTTGGACCCAGTGGTACCCGCCCGGAATCAATCGGGTGAATGAGTGGAATGCTTGAAGCAGCAGTTTTCCGGCTGCGGATTTTCCTAAAACCTTCATTTCCTTAAAGATGCATCAAAAATGAATGGAATCGGCAAATGATTGGAGAAAATACCCAGTTTTAGGTATCAGGCTTTTTCAGGTGTACACGTATTGACCGGAACAATGTCTCATTCATTTATAAAAATCCGGCAGTCTGGTGGTGAAAACGGGAACCGGCCACCTGGTCCTGGATCAGAAGCACCGGTTCATTTCTCTTTATAATCTCCGGTTCCTTTCGTTTTACCGTGGTGGTCGGTCGGCCGCTTATTTCCATAAAACGGAATTCATAGGGCAAAAACGGTGAATAGGTCTATTTTAGCAATACGCTGTCGCAGGCAGTACAGGAGTATTAAACCATATAGATATGTTCCGCGGTCTGTTTACCTTCATTTTGGCCCTGGGGTCCCTGGCCACTACAGCCCAGCAATCACCGGCATTGAAAAGAGAACTCGACTCCATCCTGGTAACCGACCAGCAATACCGCGCGCTGATGGGTCCCGACATGGCGGTCAAGGCTGATTCACTGGCCCGGGTCTTTGGCGTTTCCAAAGAGGATCTTCCGATGCACCTCTGGAAATTGCAAAGCCGCAGCGACTCCCTGAACATCATCCGGATCGAGGCGATCATTAAAGAGTACGGGTACCCGGGCAAATCGCTCGTGGGCACGCCCACGAATGAAGCGGTGTTCTATGTATTGCAGCACAGCGAAGTAATCGACCGGTACCTGCCGGTGGTAAAGGAAGCAGCAGAAAAGGGTGAGCTGCCTTTCCACCTGTATGCAATGATGCTCGACCGCTCTCTTATGTATGCCGGTAAAGAGCAGGTATATGGAACACAGGGCAGCGGATTTACTTGGACCAACCCGGAGACGGGCAAACAGGAAATGAAGATGATCATCTGGCCCATTCAGGACCCCGCCGGTGTGAATGCCCGAAGAAAGGAAGCAGGCTTTACCCTCACCGTTGAAGAAAATGCCAAACGCCTGGGTATTCCCTACCAGGTGTTTACGCTGGAAGAGGTCAGGAAAATGAAGGGGAAATAAGTACAGGCCTAAATGCAAATAATAGAGAAAGCCGTTCGGGGGAACGGCTTTCTGCTTATATGAATCCGGTAAAAAATAGGAGCAGGTCCTGAACGCTGCCTCACCAGCACACCACTTCCACTGCCATCCGGCAGAAACTTTTCAGGAACACTATCCCATACGCATTACCCGCAAAATACTACCTTGCGCCGCCTGAATTAACTCCAAACTCCAAACTCCAAACTCCAAACTCCAAACTCCAACCCTACCAGCCCAGCGCATTCTTCTTTTCCTTCTTCCGGGACATCCACAATACCACCAGGGAAGTTACGGCCACGCCGATGGCCACTTTTTTGATCAGGCCGGCACGGTTGTATTTCCACTCACCGGTCCAGCCGCGTTCTTTGATGATGTTCGGAATATGACCCCGCTTCAGGTCATCCACGATGCCTTCCACCGCATTGATGCGGTCGGCCAGGATCAGCGGCAGCCAGTGGGTCATCTTGCCTTCGCTGTGTTCAAACGCCCAGCGCCGGAGTCGGCCGCTGAGGCCGGAAGGCGGTGTGGACGTGCCGAAGGTGGCCGAAAGCGTAGGCCGCTCGGTGGACTTCAGTATTTCTACAGTCTGCGGCTGCAGCGGCGGACGTTCATAACTGAGCCGCTGATGGTCGTCGCCCGTATAATTTTTCATGGGATAAGTAGGCTCATTGTCCGGGTCGGCATCAATGGCCCATCCCTTTATGTGCGCGTATTTCGCGGCGAGTTGATCTTTTGCTAAAGGTTCCATGGATTTCAGTTTAAGCTACCCTTGCGGAAGGGGGAATCAAAATGGGTTTAATGCAATTGTCCAGCTTGGCGGAGAAAATGTGATACGCATCGGCCACTTCTTCCAGCGGCACGCGGTGCGTGATGATCTCCTTCGGGTTGAGGCGGCCGGCCTGAACGTGCTCGATGAGGCGTGGCAGCAGCCGTTTCACCGAAGCCTGGTTGGCCCGGATGGTAATGCCTTTATTCACCACGTTACCAATGGGAATCATATTGAAAGTAGGTCCGTACACGCCGACAATGGAAACGATGCCACCTTTTTTAACGGAGTTGATCGCCCAGTGAAGCGCCGTGGCCGAACCGGCCTGCAGCAGGGTCTTGCGACCCGTGATGGTTTGCAGGGCCGAGCCGGCGGCCTCGCAGCCAACGGCATCAATGCATACGTCGGCCCCGAAGAAATCGGTCGTCTGCTTCAGGAACTGCACCGGGTCCTGCAGGGAACGGAAATTGTACACCTCGCATTGGGCATATTTCTTCGCAAACTCCAGCCGGTATTCGATATGGTCGATCACGATCACGCGGCCGGCCCCAAACAACCAGGCGCATTTAGCCGCCATGATGCCCACCGGTCCGGCTCCGAATACCACTACGGTGTCACCGATCTTGATGCCGCCCATTTCGGCAGCCTGGTAGCCTGTAGGTACTACGTCGGTGAGCAGCACGGCATCATCCAGGTCCATGCCTTCCGGAATTACCGTAGGGCCCATGTCGGCATACGGCACCCGTACGTATTCGGCCTGGCCGCCATCATACCCGCCGGCCGTATGCGAATACCCAAAGATGCCGCCCACAGCGGTGGCCTGGGAGTTCGATTCGTGGCAATTACCGTACAGCTCCTGTTTGCAGAACGGGCAGGACCCGCAGGCAATGTTGAACGGCACGATCACATGGTCGCCCACCTTCAGCTTCGTGACCCCCGGTCCCACTTCTTCCACCACGCCGGTGAATTCATGGCCGAAGGTCATGCCCACGCGGGTGTCGGGAACCAGTCCATGGTAAAGATGTAGGTCGGATCCGCAGATGCAGGAACGCGTCACACGGACAATGGCATCCTGGGGATGGAGGATCTCGGGATAAGCTTTATCCCGTACGGCCCGGACCCGGAAAGGCCCCCTGTAATTCATGGCTAGCATATTCCTTTCTTTTTTTAGTGCTTACCGATATTGTATATGGGCGTAAGCCCCCGGAAAGAACTAAAAATCTATGCCATGTTTGGGGAGGAAATAAAATGGGTTGTATTGGTAGTATGG
>DATAGL010000723.1:0-6474 GCA_036263755.1 Chitinophagaceae bacterium
GCTGCGTGAGGGAGGCGATGGCCTGCAGCACGCGGTCGTTGTACCCCTTGGGTGCTTCTTCCTTGCGGCAGGCGCCGTGGCAATGCCCTTCCTCAATGCCCACGCATTCACCATCGCCCGTTTGCATGAAGCAAAGGCGGGGGCAGAGCGAAAACTCCTTCATCAGCTTGCGCAGCACGCCGTGGCCGTCCACTTTGTAATGAAAGGTGTACACCGGCGAGCCGTACTTCCGTTTCTTTTCAATGGCCAGGCGCATGTACCCGTTCTGGTCTTCGTACACGAAAATGCCGAACACTTCCTCCGGCTTTTTCTGGGCAGAATTGAACGGGGGCCAGAGCCGCTTGATCTCGGTGGATTCGAGGATGGCCGCCATCAGCTCTGTAGCGGTGGACTGGAACGTGATCGAATACGTGTTCTTCAGGAAGTTCTGCCGCTGCTTCGAATCGGAGTTGTTGCTGAAGTGCTGGTTCACGCGGGTCTTGATGTTCTTGGCCTTGCCTACATAGATCACCTTTCCCTTGTTGTCGTGGAAATAATACACGCCGGGGTTGGACGGCAGCGCATCGAAATGAGCCTTGGGCACATTGGGCGGCAGCACCTGTTCTTTGGAATGGCGCAGCAGGCTTTTCTGGATAGCACCTTCCTTATCGTTGCGCAGCAGCAGTTGGAACAGCTGCACGGTGGCGTCGGCATCACCGCCGGCGCGGTGGCGGTTGACGAGCGGAATATCGAGCGACTGGCAGAGATTGCCCAGGCTGTAGGAGGGAAGGCCGGGCACGATCTGGCGGGCCAGCCGGACGGTACAGAGTTTCCTGACCACCAGTTTATACCCGTAAAAATCCAGGTGGTTCTTGACAAAGGAGTAGTCGAAGTTGACGTTATGGGCCACGAAGATGTTGCCCTGCAGCAGCGTAAACACCGGCTCGGCGATCTCTTCAAAGGTGGGGGCTTCCTTTACCATTTCGTTGGTAATGCCGGTAAAGGCCTGGATGTACTTGGGGATGGCCTGGTGGGGATTGACCAGCGACTCGAAGGATTCCACTACCTTTTCCCCGTCGAAGATCTTGATGGAAATCTCGATAATGCCATTGGCCGCTGCATAACCACCCGTTGTTTCTATATCTACGATCGCGTACATCCCTGTTTGTATTTTTGAGGCCGGAGCAAGGGTCTCGAAGTTCTAATAATTTTAGCAATGCAACAATCATCCGGCAAATTTTTAATGTTCCATAACAGGCTGCAAAAGGTTTTCCGTCACCTTAAAAAAAGCGCGGCCCGGGCGGGCATCACCTGCTTCCGGGTGTACGACCACGACCTGTCCGAATTCCCTTTTGCCGTGGAATGGTACGAGGGCCGGGTGTATGCCTCGGAATACAAGCGCCGGCACGGGATGGATGATGAGGAACATGCCGCCTGGCTGGAGGGCTGCCGGGAGGTGCTCAGCGAAGTCCTGGCCGTGGCACCGGAAGCGGTGTTTTTTAAAACGCGGCAACGAAAGGAGGGCCGGGCCGGGCAGTACCAGAAACTGGATGCCGCCGGTGCGGAGTTTCCCGTGCAGGAGTCCGGACTGCGTTTCCTAGTGAACCTGACCGATTACCTGGATACGGGGCTGTTCCTCGATCACCGTACGACCCGCGGCCTCGTGCGGGAAGAGGCTAACGGCAAGCGGGTACTGAACCTGTTCTGCTATACGGGCTCCTTTTCGGTATATGCCCTAGCGGGTGGGGCCAGCCGCGTGGTTTCGGTGGACCTGTCCAAAACCTACCTGGCCTGGACCGAGCGGAACGTAGCCCTGAACTTTCCCGGCGGAGCGCCGCATGAAACGCTGCATGCCGATGTGCTGGCTACCCTGAAGAGCCTGCCGGCCGGCTCGTTCGACCTCATTGTACTGGATCCGCCCACGTTCAGCAACAGCAAGCGGATGGAGGATTTCCTGGATATCCAGCGCGATCACCCGGCGCTGATCAACGACTGCCTGCGGCTGCTGTCGGCCGGAGGGGTGCTTTACTTCAGCACCAATTTCACGAAGTTCCAGCTGGAGGCGGAAAAGCTGGAGGCAGGTTCCGTTAAAGACATTACCCGCGCCACCACACCCTTCGATTTCCCGAAGCTGAACCGGCCCTGTTTCCGGATCACGAAATAAAAAAAGCCGCTGCAGGGGCAGCGGCTGTACTCAATCTGGAATTCAACAATCAATAAACATAGTTCAGGGCCACGCGGTCGTTCGAGTTGAACGGACGGTTGACATTGGAGCCGATACAGGCCAGCATCCAGGAACGGGAGTCCGGACCGGTGGGTGTGCCGGGAATATGCACGGCACCTACGCCGGTCGTGCTCTGGCCTTCGTTGCCGCCCGATCCGCAGCTGTAGGCGCGGTTCATATAATCGGTATGGCGGAAGCCGATGCAATGTCCCATTTCATGCGCGATGATCGTACCGATGTAATTCGTGTTGGTGGAGCCGGTGCTCGTACTGTAATGGTACGTGTTCATCTGGATCGTTTTGTACGGTGCGCCGTTGCTCGAAGGGAAGCCGGCAGAGCCCAGGGTGTTGCTGACCTGGTAGTAAGCCTGCACTGTGATGTGCGGGCTGGAGGTGACGCGCTGAAAGCGGACCCGCAGGCCTTCGGCATTGTAGCGGCGGATGGCTTCGTCCAGTGCGGCGGAGAAGGCCGCCTGGTGCTGGGAGGAGGAGTTGCTCAGGGCCACGCGGATGGTGGGGTAGGTGCTCGGGTTCACGAGGTTGAAGGTCCGGTACTGTTCTTCCCGGGCGATCAGCATGTTGGGCGAGGAGGGGGCCTGTGTCAGCTGCTCTTCCGAAAGCACGATGTCGCCTTCCACCAGGTAGCCGCCGTCCACCTTGCTTACGTTCTGGGTGCCGAAACCAAGGGCTTTGATCTGGGCCAGGGTGGATTCCGGAACGGCGGCGGGAGCAGCGGTTTCCTTTACATCTTTCTGGCAGGCAGTGAGCGTCAGGGCTGCAAAGCAGGCAGCCGCAAAGGGTCTGAATACTCTTTTCATGTGTGTGGTTTGATGAGTTAAAAGTGCATCTTCAATTTACTGAATACCCCATTTTCCTTAACAAAATATTAATGAAACTCCGTTGCAGTCAAGTTTAAAAAGGACCGGTTTCCGCTGTTTTTTAGCGGGAAGTACGTGGGTGGTTGATCGGGAAATTACGGCGGGCACAACAGGCTTTTGATGTACGATGTAGGATGTACGGTGTACGGTTTTCTTTGCCTGCGTTATAGCCTGCGTCTTATCCCTTTATGCTTGTTCGAAAAAGATGCTCTTTACTCGTTTATGCAGGAAGGTTGTTGCTGTTCAATCAACTCTTCGCATGAAGGTATGCGGCCCACTACCCGTGACTGAAAAATGGCCATCACCTCATCGTTTTCATCTGCGCCATCTGCGATCTTTTATCTGCGCCATCTGTGATTCAAAAGAGAAAGCCGCTGCTCAGAGCAGCGGCTTTTCAATAGAGGAACAAAAAGATTCGGGATGATCAATAGATGTAGTTCAGGGCCACTTTGTCGTTGGTGTTGAACGGACGGTTCACATTGGTACCGATACAGGCCAGCATCCAGGAGTTCGGGTCGCCGCCGGTAGGGGTTCCGGGAATGTGTACGGCTCCGACACCGTTGTTGGCCTGGCCCTCGTTGGACCGGCGGCCACCGCAGCTGTAGGCGCGGTTCATGTAGTCGGTATGGCGGAAGCCGATGCAATGACCCACTTCATGCGCGATGATGGTGGCGATGTAGGCCGTGTTGGTGGCGCCGGTGCTTGTGCTGTAGTGGTACGTGTTCATCCGCACCTGGTTGTACGGGTCGCCCGCGGAATTGGGAAAGCCGGCGGAACCGAGCGTGTTGCTGACTTCGTAAAAGGCCACTACAGTAATGTGCGGTGACTGGCCGGTAGAAACCCGCTGGAAAGTAACCTGGAGGTTTTCAGCATTGTACCGGGCAATAGCGTTGTCGAGCGCCGAGCTGAAGGCGGCTTCATGCTGGGCCGAGCTGTTGTTCAGGGCGATTCTGATCACCGGGTGCTTTGAAGGGCTGACCGTGTAGAACGTCCGGTACTGTTCTTCCTGTGCAATCAGCAGGTTCGGCGAAGAGGGGCTGGCGTTCAGCTGTTCGGCTGTGAGCACAATGTCGCCTTCCACCAGTACACCGCCTTCTACCGCGCGGGCACCTTCCGGTGCAAAACCCAGCCGCTGGATCTGGGCCAGTGTGGATTCAGACAGGCGGTCGGCATCCGTGGTCTTTACGTCTTTCTTACAGGCAGTGAGGGAAAGGGCCGCGAGACAAACCGCGGCAAAGGAGCGCGTGAGCTTTTTCATGTGTGTGTTTCTTGTTTTCGTTAGGAATACATTCAAATTACGGATTATACCAATCCGCATTCACAATCCTTTAACTTTTAGCAACAAAAACCTTTTCCGGGCAGGATCTGCGGAACTACTGCGAAAATTTACGAACCCGGCCCTACTCCTATATTCTTTAAATTGCCGCATGCGGTTCCTGTGTGTTTTTGTATTGGTATTGTTCAGTGCGTTGCCAGGCAGCGCCCAGCTGAAGACGATGTACCCGCACGGCCGGCTGGACCCGGCGCTGGCCCAAAAATGGGAACGCCGGCAACTGTCCGACAGCCTGACGGTTTCCCTTTCGCTTCGGTCGACCGGAAGGCTGCACCAGCCCGGCTTTCCTGCCCGGGTACTGCAACACTATGACCGATATCCGATCGTTTATGCCCGGGTGGCTGCACGTGATCTTTTATGGCTGGCAACCGACACCGCTCTTTCATTTATCCAGGAATACCATGCCCCCCGCGAAGAGCTGACCACCGGTGCGTTCGATCCTACGCTGAACCGTATCCGGTTTGCGCAGCACCGCTACCCCGGTCTTTCGGGTGCAGGCCTGAACGTGCTCGTCAAGGAGCGGCGGCTGGATACGGCCGATATCGACCTGCGCCAGCGCATCGTCCGCACCGGCCGGGAAGCGGCCGAGCAAACAAGCCACGCCTCCCTGATGGCCACCATCATTGCTGGGGCCGGCAATTCCTCACCCTTTGCCCGGGGCGCTGCGCCCGGTGCCGGGGTCGGATCCGTTTCTTTCACCCATCTTCTGCCCGAGCCCGATACGCTGATGCAGCGGCTGCGTTTTCCGGTCACCAATCATTCATACGGTACGGTCCCCGAAAGCTTTTACGGAAATGAAGCCGCAGCTTACGACCGGCAGGTACATACTTTTCCGCAGCAGCTGCATGTGTTTTCTGCGGGCAATGCCGGAAGTGCCACCATCAGCAGTGGCCCTTATGCCGGTTTGCCGGGCGCTTCCACGCTGACGGGCAATTTCAAATCGGCCAAAAATGTACTGGTGGTGGGCGCTGTGGATTCACTGGGGGAGCCCATGGATGGCAGCTCGCGCGGACCGGCACATGACGGTCGCCTGAAGCCGGAGCTCGTGGCCTTCGGCGAGGATGGCAGCTCGGGGGCGGCCGCCGCCGTTTCAGGTATTGCTCTGCTTGTGCAGGATGCCTACCGGCAGCGTCACGGCGACAGCCTTCCGCCGGCCGCACTGGTCAAAGCGGTACTGGTAACGACCGCTGCGGATGCCGGAATTCCGGGTCCGGATTATATAACCGGTCACGGACGGGCCGATGCGGAAAAAGCGGTACGGCTCATGCTGGAAGGAAGCCACTTCACCGGGACTATTTCCGCCGGCCAAACCGCCCGGCATTTACTCCCCATTCCATCCGGCACCGGACGCCTCCGCGCAACGCTCGCCTGGACCGATCCACCCGCGCAGCCCGGTGCAAGTCGTGCCCTGGTGCACGACCTGGACCTTCGCTTGATTGCCGAGGGCACGGGAACGGCCTGGCTGCCCTGGGTGCTGAGCGGAAACCGGGAAGAATGGACAAAGGGAGCGGAGCGGAAAAGAGACACGTTGAATAACCTGGAGCACATCAGCCTGGAAGGGCCGGCCTCCGGCACATACGCCGTCGAGATAACGGCGCCGGCCTCGGTAACCGGGCTGCAGGAGTATACGGTTGCATTCTTCCGGGAAGCAGCCGATACCGGATATTTTATCTTCCCCACCGCATCCGATCCCCTGCAGGCAGGACGCACGCACCTGGTCCGCTGGGAGTGTAGTGCACCCGGTACGGCAACGCTTGAAGTGGCGGTCAATGGCGGGGCCTGGGAAACCATCGCTTCCGTTCCGGCCGCACAGGGATTCTATCGCTGGGCCGTGCCCGACACCCAGGCTACGGCCGTATTTCGTTTGGCGCTTCCCTCTGCGGGGCCGGTGCTGTCCGATACGTTTGTGGTGGCTCCCTTACCCGAATTGAAGGCCGGCTTCAGCTGCCCGGAATCCTTCCTGCTCCATTGGAACGGGACCCCGGGCCGGACCTATGAATTGTACCGGCTCGACGGAGCTTACCTGCAGCCCTTTCAGCAAACAACCGACACGGTTTTTCT
>DATAGL010000724.1:0-2225 GCA_036263755.1 Chitinophagaceae bacterium
GATTAAGTGCGCAAAATTAGGCGAATCCCCAAAAAAAACCCGGATGCAGACGCATCCGGGTTGGTACACACACTAAAACAAACTAAAGTTTATGATTTCCTATGGTTATGGAAGAGGCGTTGTTTAGTTCACCTGTTCACCCGTTTACAAGTTGACCGGTTGATTTGCCCGCCGGCGCTCACTATAGATAACCAGGATGGATACCAACAGATACATCGACCTTAATTGAACCTGTGAACAGGTAAACTAGTGAACTCTTGGAACTCCATCAGGACTTCCGCGCCTTCTGAAACGTCGACCAGTTCAGGCCACCGCTGGCCTTCAGTACGATGCGGGCGTCGGCATTTTCCAGCGTCACATAATATTCGATGCCGGAATCATTGGAGATCTCGAACAGATCGGAGATCCAGTATTCGCTGAAGTCTTTTTTCAGGGTCGTCTGCAGGGGCAGGGGCAGCTGCAGGGATGTGATGTTGCGCGATACAGCCAGCAGGGTGCCTTCGGGTGTATAGAAGGCGGTAGCGTATTGACCGTTGAGGGCGAAGTGCGCCTTGTACAGGTTTTCGGAAACCGACCAGCTGACTTCGGAAGCCTGCTTGCCGAAAGCGCCTTCAAAAGATTTCAGGACTTCGGGATTGGCTTTGATTTCACCGGCAAAAGCAGAAGAGACAAACAAGGTGGCAGCAAGGGTAAGCGCCGTAAATAATTTTTTCATGATAAGCAGTATTTAATTTTTTAAATGTTGTTGTTCTGTAAGTATGACGGATCAAAGGTAGATTAGGTTACAGGCAGGGTCAAGTGAATTGTGAGGACCGGAAGCCACTGTTAACGATCTTAACAGAGCCGCTCATTCATCCGCCCCTGTTGCAAAAACGGACAGGTGTATCAGATCCGGACATTTATTTAGATATTTGTCTAAATATATAATCCATAGGTGAACTCCATTTTCAAAGCCCTTAATGATCCTACACGCCGCGCCATACTGGAGCTGCTGCGCGCCCGCGATCTGCCGGCCGGTGAAATCGCCGAGCACTTCAGCATGTCGTGGCCCAGCATCTCGCACCACCTCGACCTGCTGCGGCAGGCAGGACTGGTGCAGGCGGAAAAGTCCGGTCAGTATATTTATTACTCGCTCAACACCACGGTGGTCGATGAGATCATCCAGTGGCTGATGCAGGTGAAATCCAAAAAACGTTCGCGATGAATAAACGGATCAACATTGCTGCCTTCCTGTTGATGGCGGCCCCGCTCCTGTATCTCCGGATCATCTATCCTTCGCTGCCCGAAACCATTCCCGCTCACTTCAGCCTGGATGGTTACCCCGACCGCTTTGGCCCGCGCCGGCAGCTCTGGGGGTTGGCTGCCCTGCTGACGGTTGTGAACTTTTTGGTCTTCCTGCTCCTGACCAACGTGTACCGCATCGACCCCAGGCCCGGCGCCGGCGCCAACCGCGAACGCATGAACCGGATCGCGCTGGCCGTTGTGTGCTTTACCAGCGGGGTGCTGTTCCTGGTCATCCGCACCTCCGCTGCGCAGGCACCCCATTTTTCGGGCAGGTGGTTATTTATGGGAATCGGGCTTCTTTTTTGCGTCATCGGCAATTATATGTACAACCTCAAACCCAATTATTTTGCCGGACTGCGCCTGCCCTGGACGCTGGAAAGCGCCTCCAACTGGCGGCAGACGCACCGGCTGGCCAGCTACCTATGGTTTGCCGGAGGCCTGCTGATCGCATTGCTGGCTGCACTGCTTCCGTTCACGCCGTCGCTGATCGCCGTTGGAATCATTGGAATTTTGATGTCGGTTATACCGGTTGTGTATTCTTTTCGTTTATACAGGAAAGAAAAAGGGGAAAGCGGCTTATGAACTTCCTGGCGCATGCATACCTGTCGTTCGGCCACCCGGAAATCCTGGTGGGCAACCTTGTCTCCGATTTCGTAAAAGGCGCGGCGTACAAAAATTTTCCTGAGCCCATTCAGCACGGCATCCGCCTGCACCGGCGCATCGATGCCTTTACCGACGAACACCCGGCCACCCGCACCGCACGCACCCTTTTTGTACCGCACTACCGGCTGTACAGCGGCGCCCTGGTGGATATATTATATGATCATTACCTGGCCAACGACCCGGAGCACTTCAGCGAGGAAAGCCTGTATGCTTTCACCCAGCAGGTATACCGCACGCTCGAACAGCATGCACCGGTGCTGCCCAACCGCTTTGTCCAG
>DATAGL010000725.1:0-3232 GCA_036263755.1 Chitinophagaceae bacterium
GCCTCTTACTCTTCCGGGCAGGTGTACGGAGCCGCCGGTGCCAGCGGGCAGCCCTGACGGGCAGCCGGAGGATGGCTCAGCCAAACAGGAAATAAGCGATGACCAGGGTAACCACAATATTGAACGCCTGGGCGATGAGAAAGGCATACAGGGGACGCTTGCTGTTGTGGCGGAACAGGTCGGCAAAATTGGTCTCGAGGCCAATGGTGGTAAACGCCAGGGCGAACCAGAGCCCCTGCAGGTTCTTCAGGCTGTCTTTGACCGGTGCCGTGGCCCCGGCCGGAAGGAAAAACGAAAACAGCAGGGAAGCCGCGATAAAGCCCAGCACGAATTTGGGGAACCGCTCCCAGATCACCCGGAGGGTAGGTTTTTCCGCGGTGGCTTTGTCGCGCGCCGGCTGTGCATAGGTCCAGTACACCGAAATGGCAAAGGCCGCCAGCCCGAGCAGGACGTTCTGGGAGAACTTCACGATGGTGCTGATCTTGAGGGCGGTCTCCCCGACCAGTGTTCCGGAAGCCACCACGGCGCCCGTGGTATCGATGCTGCCGCCCAGCCAGGCACCGGTCACTTCCTGCGACAGGCGCATCCACTGCGCCGCGTAGGGCATAAAGATCATCATGGGTATGGCGGTGATCAGCACCATGGAGATCACGTACGACAGTTTCTTCGGATCGCCCTTGATGGCGCCCGAGGCCGCAATGGCCGCGGAGACCCCGCAGATGGAAACGGCACTGGAGATCATCATCCGGAGCTCTTCATCCACGCCCAGCTTCCTGCATAGCCAGAAAGCGAAATACCAGACCGTCAGCACTACGGCCAGGGCCTGCACCAGTCCGAGGGAACCGGCCTTCAGGATATCGGTAAAAATGACCCCGGTACCCAGCAGCACCAGGCCGATCTTCACCAGCAGCTCGGCGGACAGTGCGGAGCGGAACCAATCCGGCAGGCGGAACAGGTTGCCGATCAGCAGGCCCAGCCCGAGGCTGAAAATAACGGCTTCAAGGTTCAGGCTTTTGACCCCGCTGTTCCCGGCCAGCACCAGGGCGATAACGGTCAGCAGGTAAACCGCAGGGAACACCACCAGGAACGTGCGCAGGGGCTTCCCGGTGAGCAGGGCACCGGTGGCGGCCACCACCCCCACATAGATAAACTGCCAGCCGATGAGGAGGAGGTTGTCCGGGCCGAGCACTTTGGCCCAGAGGTCACCGGTACTTTTCCAGCCGAAGGAAGGCACCGGCAATACAAAGCCGAAAAGGTTGATCCCGATGATCAGGAACCCGAGCAGGACCACGGTCCAGTCTTCCGCCAGAATACCTTTTCTCTGCTGGGTGGCTGCGCCGGAATCTTCCGGGAGCGGCTGTTCGGCTTCGGGTAAAGGGGATGCGGTGTGGGTGTCTGTTTGCATGCTGGCAAGTACCGGTTAACGTTTGAAAATATCCTTCAGCGCCCGCTGCGCGGCGTGGTAACCGCACATGCCGTGAACGCCGCCGCCGGGCGGTGTGGAGGAAGAGCAAAGGTATAGTCCTTTGGCCGAGGTGCGGTACGGCGAGGAGCGCAGGGCCGGCCGGGTGAAGAGCTGGCCGATATCAATAATGCCGCCGTTAATATCGCCGCCGATATAGTTCGGGTTGTGGGTTTCCATCGCTTCGGTATCCATGGTATGGCGGGCCAGGATGCGGTCGCGGAAGCCCGGGGCAAACCGCTCCACCTGCCGTTCGATGGCTTCGGTCATATCCTTGCGCGAACCGTTGGGCACATGACAGTAGGCCCAGGCGGTATGCTTGCCCTCAGGCGCACGGGAGGGGTCGAACAGGCTTTGCTGCGCCAGGAGCACAAAGGGCCGTTCGGCGTGCCCGCCGCGGGCCACCTGTGCTTCGCCATCCCGGATCTCTTCAAAGGTGTTGCCGATATGAATGGTGCCCGCCCGGCGGCAGCCCTCATCCCGGAAAGGAATGGGGCCGTCGAGCGCCCAGTCTACCTTGAACACGCCCATGCCATAGCGGTAGCGTTCAAGCTGCCATTTGTACAGCTGCGAGAAGCGGTGCCCGGCAATGGAAAGCAGCTGCCGGGGCGTAACATCGAACAGCACGGCCTGCGCCGATGGAAGCTGGTCCAGCCGCTCCACGTAAAACCCGGTCCAGATCGTTCCGCCCAGCGACCGGAAGTACGCTGCCAGGGCCTGTGCAATGGCCTGCGAGCCGCCCCTGGGGATGGGCCAGCCGGCGCGGTGACCCACGGCCATCAGTACCAGCCCGATGGCCGATGTGGTCCAGTTGGAAAGCGGTTGCAGGGAATGGGCCGCCATGCCGGCCCAGAGGCCCCGGGCCCGCTCGCTGCGGAACTGCCGCACCAGCAGGCTGGCGGAGGTCAGGGCTTTGAGCCCGAACTGCGCCATGCGGAACGGGTTGCGCGGAAGGTGCAAGGGGGCGAGTACGTCTTTTTCGATCGCCGGCCAGTGCCGGGTAACGGGACCGAGTAAGCGCTCATAGGCCGGCCCGTCATCTCCCAGGGCGGCCGCCGTTTGGGCCACGCTGCCCTGCAGCAGGGCGGCTTCCCCCTTATCAAAGGGATGAGCGGCGGCCACAGACGGGTAGACGTATTCCAGACCGTGATCGCCGAGGGGAAGGGTCCGGAAAAACGGTGAGGCCGCCGCCAGCGGATGGATCGCCGAACAATAATCATGTACAAACCCCGGCAAGGTGAGCGCATCCGAAGAGCGCAGGCCGCCACCGATCTCGTTCTTGCCTTCCACCAGCAGTACCGAACAGCCGGCCTGTTGCAGGGTAATGGCGGCCGCCAGGCCGTTGGGCCCCGATCCTACTACTATGGCATCGTAATCTTTTTTATCTGGGCGCATGCAGGGAAAACAGCTCCATTTAAAAAGCATATGCCCCCCTGTAGGGTGCGGCGCATATGTCAGACGGATGGCTGCGCACCAAAATAAGCAGTTGTCTGCCGTATTTCGCGCATTTTATAATGATTCCTTTGAAAGCAATCATCAGCCAACCATTGCCAGCGCACTCAGGTTCGGCAACATGTTTCTGCCGGGAAAGGATTAGCGTCCTGCCGGCCGCTGCCTGCGGATCATCCGGAACAGGCAGCCTGCCGGTGCGGATAACCCTGCTGTATGGAAGAACTGGTCCCCGGAAGTAAAAGAAAACCGCCCGAGGAACCGGTCCTGCGGGCGGTGGCTTTATACCGTTTGTGCGGCCAGGATCTGGTCGAGATTGTT
>DATAGL010000726.1:0-3282 GCA_036263755.1 Chitinophagaceae bacterium
AGGCTTACCGTACCGTCGGAGCCGGAGGCCCGCATGTTGGTGAGCTTCTTGCCTTCGTTCGGGTTCACTACCAGGTCGCCGGGCTTGTTGTTTTCCCCGATGATCATGCCTTTGTACACCTCTTCACCCGGATCCACGAAGAAAAATCCGCGGTCCTGCAGCTTGTCGATGGAGTATGCGGTAGTGGTACCGGCTTCCTTGGCGATCAGCACGCCGCTGTTGCGGCCGGGGATCGCCCCTTTCCAGGGCTTGTATTCGGAGAAGCGGTGGTTCATGACGGCCTCACCGGCGGTATTGGTCAGCATCTGCGTACGCAGGCCGATCAGTCCGCGCGAAGGAATGTCGAATTCCAGGTGCTGCATGTCGCCTTTGGTTTCCATGATCAGCATCTCTCCCTTGCGGCGGGTAACGAGGTCGATCACTTTGGAAGCATATTCCTGGGGCACGTCCACCACCAGGGTTTCATACGGCTCGCATTTCTTGCCGTCGATTTCTTTTACGATTACCTGGGGCTGACCGATGGTGAGCTCATAGCCTTCGCGGCGCATCGTCTCGATCAGGATGCCCAGGTGCAGGATGCCGCGGCCGTACACCAGGAAGGAGTCGGCGCTGTCGGTATCCACAACCCGGAGGGCCAGGTTTTTCTCCGTTTCCTTGATCAGGCGGTCGCGCAGGTGACGCGAGGTCACGAACTTGCCGTCCTTGCCAAAGAAGGGGGAGTTGTTGATGGAGAACAGCATGTTCATTGTCGGCTCATCCACGGAGATCACCGGCAGGGCTTCCTGCACTTCCTGGTCGGAAACGGTGTCGCCGATGTTGAAGCCTTCAAGGCCTACGATGGCGCAGAGGTCGCCGGCCACCACTTCAGTCACTTTTTTCTTGCCCATGCCTTCAAACACATACAGTTCGCGCACCCGCTGCTTCTTCACCACGCCGTCGGCCTGCAGGAGGGCGATGGGCATGTTTTCCTTAATGACGCCGCGGGCTACTTTACCGATGGCGATCCGGCCGAGGAAGGAAGAATAGTCCAGGGAAGTGATCTGCTGCTGCAGCGGTCCTTCCGCCACTTTCGGCGGCGGAACGTGCTTGATGATGCCATCCAGCAGGGGAATAATGTTGTCGGTAGGCGTCAGGCTGTCGTTGAACCAGCCGTTCTTGCCGGAACCGTAGTAGGTAGGGAAATCCAGCTGCTCTTCCGAAGCATCGAGGTTGAAGAAAAGCTCGAACACAGCGTCGTGCACTTCGTCGGGGCGGCAGTTGGGCTTGTCCACCTTGTTGATCACCACGATCGGCTTCAGGCCGAGGGCCAGGGCTTTCTGCAGCACGAAGCGGGTCTGGGGCATGGGGCCTTCAAAGGCGTCCACCAGCAGGATCACACCGTCGGCCATTTTCAGCACGCGCTCCACCTCGCCGCCGAAGTCGGCGTGGCCCGGAGTATCGATCACATTGATCTTAACGTCGTTGTATACTACCGCAGCGTTCTTGCTGAAGATGGTGATACCGCGTTCCCGCTCCAGGTCGTTGCTGTCCATGATCAGCTCACCTGTTTCCTGGTTTTCCCGGAACGTTTTGGTAGCGTGTAATATCTTATCAACCAAGGTAGTTTTGCCGTGGTCAACGTGTGCAATGATGGCTATGTTTCTGATTTCCATATGTTAATTAGCTTCAAGGTACAAGCTTCAAGCTTCAAGCCGCAACCGATACTTGCAGCTTGCAGCTTGTAGCCTGCAGCTATTTTAAGAGGCGCGAAGGTACGGAAATCCGGCCGGGTGGCAGCTGAAAAGCGGCGTTAATTCGGCCAAAGCGGGGAAAAGAGGGTCGAATTAATACGGGGTTAACAATGTGTTGGCGGATGGGGCACCGCACCAAGCGGGCTGATGACCTCTTAACTGGCCCGCTGCCGGCAGCTATTCCGTAGCCCCGGGCCCGCTCCCCAGGGCCAGGTAAAACAGCAGCTGAAGGGCCGGATCGTCCAGGTCGCTGAAGAAGCCTTCCGGGGCGTGGAGCTGTAAAAAGCGGGCAAACTCCGGGTGGTACAGCTCCTGCCGGAACCCCCGGCTCCACACCACCCAGACCGGGCGGTCCAAAAGGCTGCCGTACCGGACCTGGTAAAGCCGGAGCTGTTCCCCGGACCTGTTTTCCAGCTCCAGTCCGAAGACCTGCGAGGAGGTGCTGATCAACCGGTCGGAGCGGAACAGCCGGCCGTTGAGGCTGACAGTTCCCGCCGTGTCCAGCCATCCGGGTAGTTGCCGCAGGCGCGCGAAGTCCGGTGGCTTCAGGCGCGGCAGGTACCAGGAAGACCGGTATTCCCCGGCTTTACGGGTTTTTCCCCGGCGCTCCAGGCGGTCCACTTCTGCCAGGAACCGGCGCCGGTCCTCCGCCTCAATCCCCAGGCTTTCTCCGGAAAGCGGGCGGGTGCCGGCCGCTGCCAGCGTGTCCAGCAGGGCAGCAATCTCCCCTGCCGGAAGGCGGCCCGGTGTATAGTCGTGCAGCCAGCGGGTGGTGCTGCCGTCTGTTTGCTGCAGACCGGTAAAGGAAAAACCGGCTGTTCCGCGCTCATATACCAGGGCTTCTTTCCGGTGGTGAAAACAGCCGCTGCTGCCCTTCACCAGGGCGATCCGCTGCAACCGGTGCTCCCCGAATGCCTGAAGTACCTCTTCCAGCGAAGTGGTGCTCCAGGCCGAATCCGGAATGTAGACAGAAGTATCCGTAGCGGCGGTTGCCGGCTCCAGGGCAGCTGCTTTGCGGGGTGGCCGGCAGGAGCACAGGAGGATGAGGACAAGGCAGGGGAGAAACCGGATCATCGGCGGCCTTTTCCGCACAGATGCCAGAAGAACGGTTTTTACACAATCGGGATCAGAAAAACCGCCGCACCAGGTAAAGGACCAGCGAGAGCACCAGCGACACCAGGATCATGGTGACCACCGGGAAATAAAACCGGACGTTTTCCCGCTCCACGCGGATATCGCCGGGCAGGCGGCCGAACCAGTTCAGCCGGCCGCCGAGAAAGTATACGATCAGGCCGATCACCACCAGGGCGATCCCGAAAAAGATGATGTATTTACCGAGCTGAGGCATGAAGGTTTGTAGTTTGTCGTTTGGGGTTTAGTGCAAGCTTTGAGCCAGGAGCGGGGGAACAGACGAACGAGAACAGATGAACAAGGAATGTCGAGTGAAGAATGATGAAGTGGTAGAACAAGTCAGAGGGTTGGAATAAAGAAGGATAAAATATCCGCCTTCCTGCAATATTCACTTTCCCCTTTGTATTTCCTTCGCCATTCT
>DATAGL010000727.1:0-8327 GCA_036263755.1 Chitinophagaceae bacterium
GCAAAGGAGCAAAGGAACTATTGAAGTTCTCTATCTGCGCCCTCCTTTCCTCCTTCGCTCTGCGCGCAACCCGGTAACGATTGAAACTGACTTACCCGCCCGTAAAGCTTGCCGCTCAACCACAAACCTTAAACCTCAAACCCAAACGCCTCATTCCCGCTTTTCTACGCCCCGGCAAACTATCTTTTCCTTGCAAAGCCGGTTTACTTATTTTTGATCCCTAAACAGTGCTCCTTATGGCAACGACCCGCATCACCGTGAATTCGAATGGCTCGCTGAAGATCGAAGGCGATTTCGAGATCGTAGACAAAAACGGCAACCTGTACGACCTGGGCGGCCGCACCGCGGTATCCATCTGCCGCTGCGGACTCTCGCAGAACAAGCCTTTCTGTGATGCTTCCCATAAAGGACATTTTGAGCACGAAGCCGTAGCCTTCGCGCTGCCCCCGAAAAAACAATAGCATTTACTGTTTGGAGTCCGGGTCTGAGGTTTGGCGTTTGTGGCGGTATCCACGAACCGGGAATGCCGTATCCCGGACCCAGCACATCGTATACCGTACATCATACATCGTACATTGCCTGGCGCACCGGCAGCAAACCGGCTGCGGCCATTGGCTGATCGGATTTTTCCCGCCTGACGCTTGCTGCGGAACTTACATCGTTAAAAACCCTTTCCATGCGAAAAGTGTTCTTCGGCGGGTTCCTGGGCATCGGTGTGCTCATTGCCGCCTTCTTCTTCCTGCTTCGGAGCTGCCTCGCCGCTTATGATGAGCGCTTCGCCCTGCCGCCCGCTCTTTATTTTGAAAAAGACGGCCGGCGCATCCTGTTTTCCATTGTGGAATACCAGAAAGCCACCTCTTATTCTTCCGGCGGCGGGGTAACCCGGAAAACGGTCTCCACTTCTTATTACGTACAGAACAATGATGCCGCTACGGCAGCCCGGATCTCCGACCGGGAAGTAAAGGAGCACAGCGACCTACGCTCCTACCCGGTGGAAACACTGGGCGCTTCCGGCAACCGGGCCTGGGTATTCATGGGCGAACTGATGGCCTTTGATCCCTTTACCCTGCAAACCGTGGCCGACCATGCCGCCATTGAAAAAGCCAACCCGGGCCTGAAAGGCCAGCTTCCGGCAGAAAGGCGGTATTACCACCTGCAGGCGGGGCAGGCCCTGGTGTATTTCACGGCCAACGACGGCCGGCAGTGGCGCCTGCATACCGGCACTTTAAAGGCCGAACCGTTTGAATTCGGCGATGCCGATGACCTGGACGGCGCTTCCTTTACCGTGCAGAAATCCGCGCTGGACCAGCACAAAGCCCTTGAAGATACCCTGGAGGAACGCTACCGGATCCTTACGCAGCAGATCATTGCAACGGCCCGCAACAAGGGTTTTGCTGAACTAAAAAAACTGTATGCGCTGCGGTCCGCCATCAGCGAACAGCAGGAAGCCCTTCGCCGGCAGGTCCGGCGGCTGGAACAGGCCGGGCAATGGGACCGCCAGCAGCGCCTTGCCATAAACCAGCTGCGCCGGACGTCCGTGGATTACAACAGCATGCGCACCAACCAGGACACTGCGGACGGTAACTGGCTGGGGCTTTACGCCGGCCGCGAATGGACCGACCTGAACGACCATCTCCAGTTCAGTGCCGCCTACGACGAAACGGCGCGGCGGCAGCTGTACCGGTCGCGCTATACGGAGCAACAGTACGGCGGCTTCATCCTCCTGAAAAAAGAAGCGCGCCTGCAAGGCGGCACCACCTTCCTCCAGGGCGGATTCCTGCTCGATAAAGAAACGGCCCGGCCCATCCGGCTCACCCAGCCTGCCAGCTATCTCATCCTGCACCGGGAAGGCATCGGCCGCGACGCGGCCATTCTCCTGAGCCGGGTGACCCCCGAAGGAAAACTGCTGTGGACCTTCAACAGCCGGCTGAAGGAATGGACCGACTGGCAACTGCGGTCCGGAAGGCTGTTCGTTTCGGGGAAGGACGAGCCCAGGACCAACGGCAGCAATCTGCTGTACAGCCTGGACCTGAAAAACGGGCAGGCAGCTGCCTATGATTTCTATACCGACAAGGTCCGGCCGTGAGTTTCCGGCCTGTACCCCAAAATCAATGTTATGATCCGCTCCATTAAGGCCCTGCGCCTCCTTTTCTTCTTATTACCGACAAGCACCGTAATGGCACAGACAACCACTGCTCTTTCCCCCTCCCCTGCAGGCACCTATTACCTGGAGGGCGCTCACGAAGTGGCTTCCGGCTTCCTGCTCCGGCCCGACAGTTCCTTTGCCTTCTTTTTTTCCTATGGCGCGCTGGACCGGTACGGTTCCGGCAGCTGGACCCGCGGCGACCTGGGCTCCATTATTCTCAACAGCCCGGCCTCCCCGGGACGCGATTACCGGCTGGTCCGGCAATTCCGCACAAAGGAAGCCGCCAACCTTATCCAGCTGGAAGCCAGCGATCCCGTGTTTTATACCTATACCTACTGCCGGGTGGTTTCCGGCAACCGGGTAACCGAGCAGCCCTTCGACAGCCATGGATGGCTGCGCCTGCCCTCCGGCCCCATTGATTCGATCGAGCTGAAGTTCGCTTTTGCCGAAGAAAAAACGGCGGTGTTCGCTATCAAAGGTGACCCGGCCAACAACTTCGTGTTCGGCATAGAGCCCTGGCTGCTGGAGGTGTTCTTCCGCCACTTCACCCTGCAGTTCAAAGGCGACCGCCTCGAAGGAGCGCACCCGCTGCTGAAGGAAAAGACCTGGGTGTTCCGGAAGGAAGAATGAGGAATGTGCAAATGTGCAAATGTGCAGATGTGCAAATGGTTGGCAGGGTTTGATGGACCAATGAGTTCAATAACTTATGTATAAGGCTACGCTAATGCTTTCTGATGCCTTGTCAACTATTCAACCCTTCAACTGCTCAACTCCAAATTCCCAACACCCAATTCCCAATCCCTGCCACCGGCAACTACCGCCGCTCCCCGATCTGCTGGCGCCAGAGGGCATAATAGAGTCCCTTTTGCGCGAGCAGATCGGCATGGCTGCCGGTTTCAGTGATCTGGCCGCGCTCCAGGACGAAGATGGTGTCGGCGTGCATGATCGTGGAAAGACGGTGGGCAATGAGGATGGTGATCTGCGAACGCTGTGCGGAGATCTGCCGGATGGTGTTGCTGATGTCTTCTTCGGTGAGCGAATCCAGGGCGGACGTGGCCTCATCGAAGATGAGCAGGCGCGGATGGCGCAGCAGGGCGCGGGCAATGGAAATGCGCTGCTTTTCCCCGCCCGACAGCTTCATGCCGCCTTCTCCCAGTACCGTGTCGATACCATGCGCGGAACGCGACAGCAGGGGACTGCAGGCTGCCTGGTGCAGGGCATGCAGGATCTCTTCATCCGTAGCATCGCTTTTCACAAAAAGCAGGTTTTCGCGGATGGTCCCTGCAAAGAGCTGGGTGTCCTGCGTCACAAAACCGATCTGGCGGCGCAGCTCGTTGTACCGGATGTCGGTAGAGGCTTCGCCGTTGAAATAAATGGAACCGCTCACCGGCCGGTACAGCCCCACGAGCAGCTTGACCAGCGTGCTCTTGCCCGATCCGGAAGGCCCCACAAAAGCGATGGTCTCACCGGTACGTACCGAAAAGGAAATGCCGTCGATCGCATGGCTGCCGGCCGTCTGGTGACGGAACACTACGTTTTCAAAGCGCAGCTCATGCAGCGAGCCGATGTCCACCGGATTTTCGGGCCGCAGCTCGACGGGCTTCTGCATCAGCGTATCGAAGTTGTGCAGGGAAGCATCCACCTCGCGGTATTGCAGGATGATGTTGCCGAGGTCCTGCAGCGGACCAAAAATAGTGGTGGAGATGAACTGCATGGTGATGAGCTCACCGGTGGTCAATACCTTCCGGAAGATGAGCCAGAGCAGGATGAAGAGGATGGACTGCCGCAACAGGTTCAGGGTCGTTCCCTGGAGAAAGGAAAGGGTGCGCACCTTGCGCACCTTTACCATTTCGAGGTCGAAGATTTTTTGGGTCTGGTCGCGCAGGCGTCGGATCTCGGGAAAGGTAAGTCCCAGGCTTTTGACCAGTTCAATATTGCGCAGCGATTCGGTGATCACGCCGCTCATCTTGTTCGTTTCGCGGTTGATGGATCGCTGCACCGTTTTTATTTTCTTGCTCAGCAGGCCGGTCAGCCCACCGAGCACTATGATGCCAATGACAAAAACGGGAATGAGCCATCCGTTCTTGGTGATGCTGTACCAGATCAGAAAGGAGATGCCGACCAGCGAAGAAAAAAGCACGTTGATGAACGAACTGACAAAGCGCTCGGTGTCCGTTTTTACCTTTTGCAGGATGGACAGGGTTTCCCCGGACCGGGTGTCTTCGAACTCCTGGAAAGAAAGCCGCAGCGTTTGTTTCAGCCCGTCATTAAAGATCTGCATACCGAAGCGGGCGACTGCCAGCCGCGTGGTGTATTCCTGGAAAGCCTTTGCCAGCCGGGCTGCCAGGGCCACGGCAATGGCCACCGCCAGCCAGAACAGGACGCCGTTGACCAGTTCCTCCTGCGGACGGCTCGCGGCCTTATTGGCATAGTCATCAATGATCTTCCCGAAAATGATCGGGTCTACCAGAGCCAGGAGCTGCGCCACCGTAGCCAGCACCAGGGAGACTATGATCCAGCGCCGCTGCGGGTGCAGGTACTTCCAGAGGATTTTCAAGTGGTATGCGTTAAGGGTTTATCTGAGGGCAATATTTAATGGTCAAGGATTGGGGCAGGCACCTGCTTCCCGTTTGAATCAGAACAGACGAACAAGGAATGCCGATGGAAGAATAGCGAAGGAAATACAGGTTTGAGGTAAGCATTGAATGAACGAGAGAAAAAGGTCCTTCTCTAATACAGCCCTCTCACTTGTCTTAATACTTCATCATTCTTCCATCGGCATTCCTTGTTCGTCTGTTCATCTTTTTCTCCTCAACATTCAAACCATTACTGATTCACAAACTGCATCATCTCCGGTGCATAGCGTTCACCCACCTGGGGGTACCGCTCCAGCAGGGCTTCGATACCGGCCTGCTCTTCCGGGCTGAGCGTGATGACAGCGGCTCCGGCGTTTTCTTCAAGGTATTTTACTTTTTTGGTGCCCGGGATCGGGATGAGGTCTTCTCCTTTCGACAATACCCAGGCCAGGGCCAGCTGGGCCGGCGTACAGCCTTTGGCGGCGGCTTTCTGCGCAAACTCGCCGACGAGCGCCTGGTTGTTTTCCCAATGCTCCCCCTGAAGGCGGGGCAGGGTATGGCGGAAGTCGTTCGGGGCGAGGGCTTCTTTTGACAATGTAGCCGTCACCAGCCCACGGGCCAGCGGTGAGTAAGGCACCAGCGAGATGCCCAGCTCACGCAGGGTGGGCAGCACCGCCTCCACTTCGCGGCTGAGCAGCGAATATTCTGATTGAACGGCAGCAATAGGATGGACAGCGTGCGCCTTACGGATAGAGGCCTCAGAGGCTTCCGACAGTCCGAGGTACCGCACCTTGCCTTCGCGCACCAGATCGGCCATGGCGCCCACCATTTCTTCCACCGGCACGTTCGGGTCGATGCGGTGCGCGTAGTACAGGTCGATCACATCGGTCCTGAGGCGGCGCAGGCTGCCTTCCACCGCGGTACGCAGGTAAGCCGGCGAACCGTCAAAGAAGCGGCTGCCGTCTTCGGCCATGCGGAAACCAAACTTGGTGGCCAGGAAGATACGGGACCGGTTGGGCACCAGCACTTCAGAAATCAGCTCTTCATTTTTATACGGACCGTACATATCGGCCGTATCCCAGAAATTGATGCCCAGCTCCAGGGAGCGGTGCAGGGTGGCGATGGATTCTGTATCATCGAAAGGGCCGTAGCCGTGGCTCATGCCCATACAGCCGAGGCCGATGGCCGACAGGCGCTCGCCGGTTTGTCCGAGTGTGCGGTAGTGCATATGGTTGGGGTTTAGAGCAAAGATAAAGCGATGTACGGTGTAAGATGTACGGTGTACGATGGAACAGGGTGCTGCCTCGTGCCTGTCTTCTTCTTTCATTTCTATTGAACTATGTGCTATCCAATAGTGAAGCAGCTTCCTGACCTTGGAAGGCAGGCTTCCTTAAAAGGACCACCGTACATCGTACATCGTACACCGTACATCGATTATCGGCAGCTGCCCTCCGAAAGCCTACGCCTGCTCAGCGCAGGAAGGTAAAAAGCTCTTCACGGAAATGGCCCGGATCCTGGATATGCGGTATATGCCCCACACCGGGCAGCTCGGCCAGCCTTGCACCGGGGATTTCTTTGAGCAGCCACCGCCCCAGCTCCATGTACCGCCCGCGCTTTTCAGCTTCTTCAGCAGAGAGCTGGTCTTTTCCGACCACGGTACGGTCTTCGCGGCCGATAATCAGCAGGGTGGGCACCTTCAGGTGCCGGAACTCATACACCACCGGCTGTTCGTAAATCATCTGGTAGGTACGGGCGTTGATGCGGGCAGTCTGCTTAAACCCGGGGCTGTTCAGGGCTTCGGCCTGGGCAGCCACGTAAGGCTCATATTCGGGCTTCCACTGCGGGTAGTAGGACTGCTGGTACTTTTTATACGACTCGTAGGTGGCGCGCTCCTCCTTGGCCACCAGCTGTTCCAGGGTTTGATAAGGCACGAAGGTCCGGTAATCTTCCAGTCCGATCGGGTTCTCCAGGACCAGCTTCTCCACCCGCCCCGGAAACAGCAGGGCAAAGCGGGTGGCCAGCATTCCGCCCATAGAATGTCCGATGACGGTTACCTTATCCACCTGCAGGGTATCCAGCAAGGCGCGGGTATGCTGCGCCAGGCTATGGAAGCTGTAATGGATATCCGGCTTGTCGGAGCGGCCCCAGCCCAGCTGGTCGGGCACCACCACCCGGAAACCGGACTCCTGCAGAAATGGAATAACCGTGCGCCAGTAAAAACCATTGAAGTTCTTGCCGTGCAGCAGCAGCACGGTACGCCCGTTCCCCTTTTCGGGCTGCACATCCATGTACGCCATCCGGGCCTTCACTCCTTCGGGCTGCAGGTGCAGGTACTGAACGGGGAAAGGATAGGTCACCGATTGTGCGCCCACCAGCAGCGGCAGCAGGAAACCCAGGAACAGAGCTGTTTTCATGTAGATGATGATTCAAAATCCAAACCAGAACCGCGGATTAGCGCGATTGGAGAGGGATTAGCACGAATTGGACTCAATAATGTTCAAACATCCCATAGGAACATATAGTGCCCAAGATCAAAAGAAAACGATTCGGCATAAAATAAGGTTTCATAAAATATAATCTTGTTAATCCTTCTCCAATCATGCTAATCCGCGGTTATTTTTTCTCGAACAGCCACCACCTTCTCCGACGGGTGCGCACCTTGTAATTCTGCTGGATGAATTTCCGGATATGGTCCATGGCCTCGGCCACATCGTCGGTGAGCAGTACAAGACTCAGGTCCTCCTCGGAGATGGTGCCCATCTCGGCCATATGATGCATGACATCCATCAGCGGCTCGTAATATTCCTTCCCGAACAGAACAATGGGAAAACCCGTGATGGTCTTTGTCTGCACCAGCGTCAGCGTTTCAAACAATTCATCCATAGTGCCGAAGCCTCCCGGCATGATGATGAAGGCATAGGAATATTTGATGAGTATGGTTTTCCGGGTGAAGAAGTATTCAAAGGTCATCCACTTGTGCATGTACTTGTTGTGGGACTGCTCAAAGGGGAGCTTGATGTTGCACCCTACCGAATGACCGCCGTTTTCAAAGGCTCCGCGATTGGCTGCCTCCATGATGCCCGGGCCGCCGCCGGTCATCGTGGTAAAGCCCAGTGCAGCGATCTGCTTTCCAAATTCCCGTGCACAGATATAGTAGCGATTGTCTTCCCTGAAGCGGGCCGATCCGAATACGGTGATGCAGGGACCAATGAAATGCAGGGTCCGGAAGGACCGGATGAGTTCCCTGAATACTTTCCAGGCAAAGCGCAATTCATAGCCGCGGCTCTTGGGGCCTTCCAGGTACACATGCTTCGAGCTGGGGATGATAGGGTCGTTCGATGTTGCCATGGTGAATTCAAATAATAAAATTAGGCCAATATGGGCAAGGGACGATGGCGGGGGTAATTGTAGCTGAGGGTGGTATTAGTCGTATCGGTGGTAGCTATAGTATTGGTAGTATTGGTGGTATTCGTCGTAATAGTGGTATTGGTAGCAATTAGAAAGCTGTTTTGCCAGGCAGCGTCTGTTTTGCTGCAGGAGTGCTGTAATCCCGGCCCCACAAATACAGTCCAACTTTTCAACCGATCAACTATTTTTGACATCCT
>DATAGL010000728.1:0-1632 GCA_036263755.1 Chitinophagaceae bacterium
CACCGCTGGACCTCCGTCAGGTAGAAGTGATCAAAGGATCGGCCTCCACCTTATACGGCGGCGGGGCCATTGCAGGTTTGGTGAACCTTGTTTCAAAGACCCCGGGGAAAGGGCGAGAGCTGAGCTTTCTCCTTAATGGCACTTCGGCCGGGGGACTGGACCTCAGCGGCTTCTACGCCGAGCGGTACGGAAAGGCTGGTCTGACCGTCTTTGCTTCCCGCAATAGCAGTGCTCCGTATGATCCAACAGACATCGGCCTTACGGCTATCCCGAAATTTGAGCGGTACTCCATCAACCCCCGGCTTTTCCTCTATGGGAAGAAAACCACGGCTGACATTGGCGTGAACCTGATCACCGAAGACCGGATTGGGGGCAGTATGAGCTTCATCAAAAATGGAGGTACGGGATACTTCGAGCAGAACAATACCTTCCGGCTGACCACACAATTCGGGCTAGTTCACCGGCTGAGCACTCGTTCCACAGTACAGCTAAAGAACAGCTACAGCCGCTTTAACCGCGATATCCGGATTCCGTCCTACCGTTTCGAAGCCTTGCAACATTCCTCCTTCACGGAAGGCACCTGGAACCATCAGAGGGAAAAAGCCCAATGGGTGGTGGGGGCAAACGTGCTGACGGATCAGTTGCAGGAAGCACGGATCACTGCTGATCCTGCCCGGGATTACCGGTTCAATACCTTTGGAGTATTTGTTCAGAATGCTTGGACACCTTCACCCTTTTTTACGCTTGAAACCGGCCTGCGGGGCGATCATGTGAACCAGTACGGTTTTGAGCTCTTGCCCAGGGTTTCGGCCATGTTCAAGATCACACCACGGCTGACTTCCCGGATAGGTGGAGGCTTTGGGTATAAAACACCAACAGTGTTCACAGAAGAGTCGGAAAGAATCCAGTTTCGGGGTTTGCTGCCGATCAATAGAACCCTTACGCAGAATGAACGATCGGTAGGAGGGAACTGGGATGTCAATTACCGGACAAACATGGGTAGCCTGGGCCTAACAATCAACCACATGTTCTTTTATACACGTCTGAATCATCCTTTAATCC
Source organism: Chitinophagaceae bacterium (assembly GCA_036263755.1). Classification (GTDB taxonomy): domain Bacteria; phylum Bacteroidota; class Bacteroidia; order Chitinophagales; family Chitinophagaceae; genus Flavisolibacter. The sequence continues at coordinate 1,063 of DATAGL010000728.1, forward strand.
TTATAGGTGCTGCCGGGGGAAAGGTTGCTTTCCAGAACGCGGACGGGCATATCGACACCAAAGGCATGGAGACGAATCTCCGCCTGATCCTGGGTGATTTTAAGCTGTTCCTAGGATATACCTATACGGATGCCAACACGCACTATTCTGGTATTAAGTCCTGGTTACCGCTGACAGCCCGCCACAGGCTCAATAACGTGCTGATGTATGAAGTGGAGGACAAGTGGAAGCTCGGCCTTGAAGGCTATTACTTTAGCCGCCAGCAGCTGAGTGACGGGGCTACGGGCAAACCCTACTGGATCACCGGGTTCATGGCAGAGAAGCTTTGGGAGCGGTTCTCCGTGTACATAAACTTCGAAAACTTCACTGGGACCCGTCAGACCCGGTTCGACACCATCTATACGGGTTCTTTGGATAACCCTGCATTCCGGGACATTTATGCTCCTGTGGAAGGATTCGTGGTTAATGGTGGACTTAAAATACGGTTATGATGGAAAAGTTATTTCCGATTTTCAGCTTTGCCTTTGTATTACTATATGTACTGGTGGCTTTTATTTGGCCATCAGTACG
>DATAGL010000729.1:0-3146 GCA_036263755.1 Chitinophagaceae bacterium
CTCCTGCCGACGACCGCATGGCAAAAAACGCGATAGATTTAACTCATCCCGTGGGCGCAGGTCCCCGTACCGATACGTTTCTTTCCGGCCTGTTCCGCACCTGTACGGACCCGGTGTTTCAGCAAGTCATTGCGGATCCCGAACGCTACCGCCTGCAGGTGATCTATACCCGTATCGACCGCGACCGGAAGAACCGGCCTTCCTTCACCCATTATTATTTTCACTACGATCCGCAGCTGTACTTCAACCCGGCATCGATGGTCAAGCTGCCCCTCGCCTTTCTTTCACTGGAAAAGCTGCACCGGCTGGGCCGGACCGGCATAGACCGAAACACCACCATTGTGTTTGACAGTACGCAGCCCTGGCACCGCCCGCTGTACCGCGATACCACCGCGGCCGACGGCAGGCCCACCCTGGCGCAGTTTATCCGGCGGTCCCTGCTCATCAGCGAGAACGACCCCTATAACCGGATGTACCAGTGGCTGGGGCAGTCAGCCATCAACCGACGGTTAAATGCGATGGGATACCCGGAGGTACGGATCACCCGGCAATTCCTGGGGCAGACCGCTGACCAGAACCGGGCGACGCCCCCCGTTCGCTTCCTGGACGCGGCAGGTCGAACCCTGTATGCGCAACCCGCACTGGTCAATACCGACTCTTTTGATTTCCGCCGTTCCATTACCCTGGGCACGGCACATATGGATGCACGGGACAGCCTCGTGCAGGCGCCCTTTGATTTTACCCGGCACAACCACCTCTCCCTCGGCAGCCTGCAGCGGATGCTGCAATCGGTGCTTTTTCCACAATCCGTACCGGAGGCGCAGCGCTTCCACCTGGGACCGGACGACTATGCCTTCCTGTACCGCTGGCTTTCGCAATACCCTTCGGAAACCGACGCCCCAAAATACGATACGGCTCTTTTTTACGACAGTTATGTAAAGTTCTTTTTCCGGGATGCGGACCGGCGGATGCCGCCGGGAGTAAGGGTGTTCAACAAAGTGGGCTGGAGCTACGGTTTCCTGACCGATGTTTCCTACGTGGCCGACTTTAATCAGGGCGTGGAGTTCATGCTGGCAGCCACCCTGTATGTCAACAGCGATGGCGTGCTCAACGACGGGAAGTATGAATATGCAACGGTGGGACACCCGTTTTTGTATGCGCTGGGGCAAACTGTTTACCGGTACGAGCGAAACCGTACACGAAAGCAGGCACCGGACCTTTCTGCCTTTCAGATAAACTATGGCCGCCGGGACCTGCTGGACCGGCGCCCTGCCATGCGGGAGGTGGATAACTAGAAGCCGGAGGGGCAGGGCAGTGACGCGTACACTACCCGTGATACCCGGCTCGAACGGCCAGGTACAATAAGCAGGAAAGCGCTCCTCCGCCGCTAAAAATAATGCGCGATCTTTTGCAGTTCGGATTCGATTTCCCGCTGCTTCAGTTCACCGGCCAGCAGGAAGGAATTTTTTGTAGTATTCAGCTTCTCCTTGGCCAGTGTGATCTCCTGGGTTACCTGGTTGATTTCTCCTTTAAGGGCATTGATCCGCACCGTTAGTGCCTGCAGTTCCTCGGCCTTTTTCCGGATGACCTGCTCGCGCGCCTCGACCTCTTTCCGGTATTGCAGTGCATGCGCGCCCTGGAACTGGTTCAGGTCGCGGCCGATCAGGTTGAGGTATTCCTGCCCGGTAGCCAGCAGCTTTTCGCGGGTCAGCCCGGTACTTTTCAGCACATTGAATGCCGTCCGGTATTTCAGCGCTTCATCGGTAATGTCGTCGATATCGATCCGGCTGTCGGTAAACTCCTTATAGTCGGTGCCCTGGAAAACAGGGTTGGTGCGGTTGGCCTCATCAATGAGCTGCTCGAAGTACCGGACATGTTCTTCCAGGGGTGCCGCCAGCGTTCCCGAAGGTGTGTAGGCCACCACCTGGTCGGCCGGGTCCGGCGGAGCGGCAGGCCCGTTGATCAGCGGGTGTACGGCCGGCCCTGCCGCCGGAGGTGGTACAGCGGCGGTGACCGGGTCCGGTGCCGGAGGTTGGCCGGGGGCTGCCGGGCGCGGAGGGGAAGCTGCAGGCCCGCCGGAGGGCGCGGCTTCCTTTTTTTTCTCCTCGTCAAACTCAATAAAGGGATTCAACAGCTGTTTCAGGAAGCTCATATGATTTTATTTGCGAAGGCCCAGTAAAAAGCCGATGGTGAAGTTGGCATCCCAGTCGAAAACAAACGTATCGGTTCCGGTAGCATCGGAAATGGCTTTGTAAATATTCAGGCCGGCCCCCATCTTTTTATCGGCTGCTTTATAGGAAGCCGGTGCATTGAGTACCGTGTACCGCTCCTCACCCGAACGGTGCTGTTTGGCCAGCGTGAACGGAACCCCGCCGATGATAAAGCACACGTTGCGCTTGTTTTCGGGTACCCGTGCCATAGCCGTTTTCACTTCATTGTATACGGCATCATCCGCCGTGCCTTTTTCATAGTACTTGGCCCCGGGCAGTTCAATGGTCCTGAGGCTGCCGCCTTCCTCCCACGACACTTTCGTATTGCCCGACCCCACATCCACCATGAAGGAGTTTTCCTGGAAAGAGGGCGGAACGGTGGCTTTCAGGGCATAGCGGGCTTCCTGCTCAGCAGTGACCAGGTTGACCACATACCCCATTTTTTTGAGCTCGTTGCTGATCGTGGTTGTTTTGGGTTCCTTCTGGGCGCCCGAAGAAATTACGAAGTGCATGTTGTTTTTACTAACTCCTTTGTCGAACATCGACGACAGGTATTTCTTCAGGCCGGCCCGGATGTCTTCCGTGGTCGCCAGTCCTTCATAGGCCAGCGACTCACCGAAATCCTTCGAAACGATGGCCCACCGCCTTTGGGCGTCCATATTGATCACAAAGGAATTAAAACCGGTAGCCCCTACTTCCACTACCCCGCGGAGGGTACCGTTTTCCGGGGGTTCAGGCGTATAGTTGAATTCCCGGCGCTCGCTCCCTGTATTCTTTGTGGCTTCCGGGGCGTTGCCGGAGGGCGATGCATTGCTGTTACCCGACGGGGTATCCTGCCGGGGTGCGCCGGCCGTATAATCGGTGCTGTTTTCCTTGCGCAGCTCCGACAGGCGCGGCTTCAGGGCCAGGTACCCGAGAACGGCGATGATCAGTACG
>DATAGL010000730.1:0-2781 GCA_036263755.1 Chitinophagaceae bacterium
AGGGGCACCAGGTATTTCTTTGTCACACCATCTTTCGCTTCGATGATGATCTCCCGGTTACCGCGCTTCACGGCACCCATGGTCACCACACCGTCGATTTCCGAAACGATGGCCGGGTTGCTCGGGTTCCGGGCTTCGAACAGCTCCGTTACACGCGGCAGACCACCGGTGATGTCGCGGAGCTTACCCAGTACACGCGGGATCTTCACGATCACCTGTCCGGCTTTCACGTCTTCATTGTCTTCAATGATGATATGCGAACCGGTAGGCAGGTTGTAGGATTTGATCTCCTTGCCCTGAACCAGGATGGAGGGGATCTTTGTTTTATCGCGGGTTTCGATGACCACTTTCTCGCGGTGGCCGGTCTGTTCGTCGGACTCTTCGCGGTAAGTTACACCCTCGATGACGTTCTCGAACTTGATGGCACCGTCGATCTCGGCAATGATTACGTTGTTAAAGGGGTCCCAGGTACAGATGACTTCGCCCTTCTTCACCTGCTGTCCGTCTTTCACCTGCAGCGTGGAGCCGTAGGGAATGTTGTTGGTGATGAGCAGGCGCTCGTTCTTCTGGTCCATGATCCGCACTTCACCGGTCCGGCCGATAACGGTCTGCACCTTCTCGCCTTCGTTGTTGGTGGTGGTTACGGAACGAACACCATCGAACTGGATGGTACCGTCGAACTTGGCAGGCAGGGTGGATTCCACCGAAGCGGAACCGGCCACACCACCTACGTGGAAGGTACGCAGGGTCAGCTGGGTACCGGGTTCACCGATGGACTGGGCGGCGATGATACCGACGGCATCACCACGCTGGGCCGTATAGCCCGTTGCCAGGTTCTTGCCGTAGCACTTCACGCACACGCCACGCTTGCTTTCGCACACGAGCACCGAGCGGATCTCCACGGTTTCAACACCGGATTCTTCAATTTTTTCAGCAATATCGGCAGTGATCTCGCTGCCGGCTTCCACCAGCAGTAAGTCGGTCTGCGGGTCAAATACATCGTGCAGCGAAGTACGGCCGGCGATCCGGTCGGCCAGCGGCTCGATGACTTCTTCGTTGTCTTTCAGGGCCGAAGTGGCGATGCCGCGCAGGGTACCGCAATCTTCTTCGGTGATGACCACATCCTGGGATACGTCTACCAGACGGCGGGTGAGGTAACCGGCATCGGCCGTTTTCAGGGCCGTATCCGCCAGACCCTTACGGGCACCGTGGGTGGAGATGAAGTAGTCCAGTACGTTCAGACCGCCCTTGAAGTTGGAAAGGATCGGGTTTTCGATGATCTCCGAACCGGTCGATCCGCTCTTCCGGGGCTTGGCCATCAGACCGCGGATACCGGCCAGCTGCTTGATCTGCTGCTTCGAGCCGCGGGCGCCGGAATCCAGCATCATGTATACCGAGTTGAAGCCCTGCTTGTCGGTGGCGAGCTCGCGGATCAGCGTTTCCGTGATCCGGGTATCGACGCGCGACCAGATGTCCACGATCTGGTTGTATCGTTCGTTGTTGGTGATCAGACCCATGTTGTAGTTCTCCCACACCTCTTCCACTTCCACCTTCGCATTCTCCAGGAGTTCCTGCTTGATGTCGGGGATGATGAGGTCATTGATGGAGAAGGACAGGCCACCCTGGAAGGCGGTGCGGAACCCGAGCTGCTTGATGTCATCAAGGAACTTCGCCGTTTTAGGGATGTTCGTGATGTTGATGATGTCACCAATGATCTCGCGCAGGTTCTTCTTCGTCAGCAGGGCGTTTACGAAGCCTACTTCTTTCGGCACATGCTGGTTGAAGATGACGCGGCCTACGGTGGTTTCGATCAGCTTGTTCACCAGCTGCTCGTTCTCCCGTACGTTGGCCTTCACCCGGATCCAGGCGTGCAGGTCGATGCGACCTTCGTTATAGGCAATGATCACTTCTTCCTCGCTGTAGAAGGCTTTGCCTTCACCGCGTACTTTTTCGGTTTCCGTGGATTTCTTGCCTTTGGAAATATAGTACAGACCGAGTACCATGTCCTGCGAAGGCAGGGTGATGGGGGTACCGTTCTGGGGGTTCAGGATGTTGTGCGAAGCCAGCATCAGCAGCTGGGCTTCCAGTACGGCGGCATGGCTCAGGGGCACGTGCACGGCCATCTGGTCACCGTCAAAGTCGGCGTTGAAGGCGGTGGTTACCAGCGGGTGCAGCTGGATGGCCTTACCTTCCACGAGGCGCGGCTGGAAGGCCTGGATCGACAGGCGGTGCAGCGTCGGGGCGCGGTTCAGCATCACCGGGTGACCTTTCAGGATGTTCTCGAGGATATCCCAAACCACGGCTTCCTTCTTATCAACCAGCTTGCGGGCCGATTTAACCGTTTTCACGATGCCGCGCTCGATGAGCTTGCGGATAATGAACGGCTTGAACAGCTCGGCCGCCATGTCTTTCGGCAGACCGCACTCGAACAGTTTCAGCTCGGGGCCTACCACGATTACCGAACGGCCGGAGTAGTCCACACGCTTACCGAGCAGGTTCTGACGGAAACGGCCCTGTTTGCCTTTCAGCACGTCGGAGAGCGACTTCAGCGCACGTCCGCCTTCGGCCTTCACGGCGTTGGACTTACGGCTGTTGTCGAACAGGGAGTCAACTGCTTCCTGGAGCATCCGCTTTTCGTTCCGCAGGATGACCTCGGGAGCCTTGATCTCCAGAAGGCGCTTCAGACGATTGTTCCGGATGATTACCCGGCGGTACAGGTCGTTCAGGTCGGAAGACGCGAAACGCCCGCCGTCCAGGGGAACCAGCGGGCGCAGTTCCGGG
>DATAGL010000731.1:0-1641 GCA_036263755.1 Chitinophagaceae bacterium
CAATTAAAGCGGGCGGCTGAGGCCCGCAAAGTGGATACCGGCACCCTCCACCGGCTGGCTTCCGTTATGGCCGTCCGCACGCCCCAGGATGCCGTTTCCCAGCGGCTCATCGACGGCGTGAAGTACGATGATGAAGTGAAGGACGAACTCAAAAAGCGGCTGGGGATCGGCAAGCACGACAAGATGAACCTCGTTTCCGTGCGTACCTACGCACAGGCCGCGGATTACAAAAGCTCCGGGTCGGACCGCATCGCGCTGATCTATGCAGAGGGTGATATCGTGGACGGACCGGGCGACAATAACTCCATCGGCGGCGATCATTACCGCAAGCTGGTGCGCAAGGCACGGCTGGATAAATCGATCAAAGCCATCGTGCTGCGGGTGAATTCGGGCGGTGGCAGCGCACTGGCTTCGGAAGCGATCTGGCGCGAGCTGGAACTGGCCAAACAGGACAAGCCGGTAGTGGTGTCCTTCGGCGATGTGGCCGCATCGGGCGGCTATTATATCGCGGCCGGTGCCGACAGCATCTTTGCGCAGCCCAATACCATCACCGGCTCCATCGGCGTATTCGGCATCATCCCGAACATGGAAGGCTTCTTTAAAAATAAACTCGGCGTCACCTTCGACGGGGTGAAAACCGCTCCCTACGCCGATGCAGGCGCGATCTACCGCCCGCTGACCGAAGCGGAAAAAGGATTCGTGCAGCAAAGCATCGACCGCATCTACCTGCAGTTCAAGCAGCGGGTGGCCGGGGGCCGCAGAAAGGACATCAACTATATTGACAGCATTGCCCAGGGCCGGGTTTGGAGCGGGGAAGACGCCCTGCAGCTCGGGCTGGTGGACCGGATCGGCGGGCTGCAGGCCGCTGTGGACTGCGCCGCCCGGCTGGCCAAAACGAACTCGTACCGGCTGCGCGAATACCCGGAGCAGGAGAACTGGCTCAACGAACTGCTCGGCCGCAAAAGCACCGACCCGGCCGCCGCCATCCGCAGCCAGGTAGGAGAGGAGCCCTACCGCGTGTACCAGGAGCTGGTGCGCGTGCGCCGGATGTGCGGCTCGGTGCAGGCGCGTCTTCCGTTCACCTTCTTAACCCATTAACCGCTACATTTGCGCGCAACACCACCGAATGTCCCGACAGTATAACCAGGTCAAAGCCATGCTGGCGATCATGAACGCCAGCCTGCGCGCCACCTTCCGGAGCCCTCAGAACGTTTTCTTCTCCCTGTTCTTTCCCATCGTGCTCATCGTGATCTTCGGCTCGCTGAGCGGCCGGGGTATGACCTCCGTGGAAGTGGGACTGGATCCCCGGTCGGATACCGCCAACATACTGTACTTTGCCCTGAAGAGCGCCGATGTGCTGCATTTTGTGCAGGACCCGGACCGGCCCATCGAGGAAGAGCTGGAGAAGGGACGCATCACGGCCATCCTGTCGATCCTGCCAGCGAAAGGGGGTGCCGGCCAGGGACCGTACGTGCTGGAAGTGCGCTCTTCCTCGGCCAGCCAGCGCAACCTGAGCCTGCTGCAGATGGTGGTGACCAATGTGCTGAACGAAATCGACCGGCGCCTGGAGCCCGGCCGCACTACCTATGCCACCGTACGCAATACCCTGGTGCCGGGACGGAGATATAAGCTTATCGACTT
>DATAGL010000732.1:0-2136 GCA_036263755.1 Chitinophagaceae bacterium
GCCCTGGTCTTCATCCCCGGGATACCCTTTTTCCGTAGCGTTGTACAGGCGGCGCATCACGTTGCGTACATGGTACTGGGCCTTCCAGGGCGCTCCGGCATAATTGTACAGGTAGATCATGTGCTGGATGGGCTGGTTGCCGTGGGCATACTGGCCTAGATTGGCCAGCTCCATTTCCGTCATTTCATGGATGCGGCCGCCATAGGTGCCCACTTTAAACGTGTTCGGAACGGAAAAGACGGAATCCAGGCGGTTGACAAATGATTCATCGCCACCCATCAGCCGGATCAGTCCCTGCACATCGTGAAAGACCGACCATTGCCAATGCCAGGCGCTGCCTTCGGTAAAGGGTCCGCCCCACTCAGTCGGGTCAAAGTTTTCCAGCCAGGCGCCACTGCTTTTCCGCCCCCGCATGAACCGGGAAACCGGATCATACACGTTCCGGTAATTGTACATATGCCGGCTGAAGACATCCGCATAAAACGGCTGACCGGCCGCTTTGGCCAGGGTATAACCGCAAAAATCATCATAAGCATACTCCAGGGTCTTTGCCGTGGCCTCCCGGTATTCCGGGTAAGGCACATAGCCCAGGATATAATACTCCTTCCAACCTTCCCGGCCGTTGGAAGGGCCCCAGGGCCCTTTGTTGGTGGCTTCGTGGTAGTACGCTTCCAGTGCTTTTTTCGGATCGAACGTACGGATGCCTTTGGCCCAGGCATCGGAAAGAAGGGAGATGGCGTGGTTGCCGATCATGCTTCCGGCCTCCCCGGGAAAGGACCAGGAAGGCAACCACCCGCACTGGTCTTTGGCATCCAGCAGGGCCTGCATATACCTGCCATGCATCGCCGGGTACAGGAGGGCATTCAGGGGAAACTGGGCCCGGAACGTGTCCCAGAACCCGGTGTCGGTGTACATATGTCCTTTATAGATTTTGCCGTCGTACGGGCTCCGGTACCAGGCATTTCCTTCCGCGTCGATTTCAAAAAAGGTGCGGGCAAACAGGCTGGCCCGGAAAAAGCAAGAGTAGAAAGTTGCCGTTTCGGCTTCCGTGCCGCCTTCCACAAGGATGCGCCCCAGGTGTGTGTTCCAGACTTTGGCAGCTGCATCGCGGGTCTGCTCCAGCTTTTTATGCCCACCCAGTTCACGGTCCAGGTTCAGCTGCGCCTGCTCGGGACTGATATAAGAGGAAGCCACCTTTACTTGCACCACCGCCCCCGCCCGGAACTGCACGTAAGCACCCCGGCCTTTTCCTTCCGCCTCCCGGGCTTCGGGCTGCACCGTGTTCTGTTCGTTTTCCCAGGTACCGAATGCTTCCATGGGCTGGTCGAACTGGATCACGAAATAGTTTTTAATGTCCTTGCGCAGCTGGCGGCCATTGTGTACATAACCGATGATCTTCCGTTCCGAAGGAATCACCTGTACCCGGCTGAGACCCGTATAGCCATCAAGCACCAGGTAGCCGGCCTCTTTGCCCGGGAAAGAAAAGCGAAGGTGCGCGCCTCTTTCCGCCGGCGCGATTTCGGTAGTGATTTTATTTTCCAGCTGCACTTTGTAATAATGCGGCCTGGCCACTTCCTGCGCGTGGCTAAAGCGCGTGGCGCGCCTGTCCTCCTGCACTTCGAGCTTTCCAGTAACCGGCATCAGGGAAAATACCGCGTAGTCATTGCTCCATGAACTGCACTGGTGCGCCTGCTGGAAGCCGCGGATCGTTTCTTTAAAATATTGGTACTTCCATCCGTCGCCGTTCCTGCCGGTTTGCGGGGTCCAGGTATGCATGCCAAACGGCAGGGCCGTGGTCGGGTAGGTATTGCCGTACGTTACTTCATGCCGGGAGTGCGTTCCCTGCAGGGTGTTTACGTAGTCCACCAGTTCTTTTTTCTGGGCGGTGGCGCACAGGGAAAGGATCAGGAAGGGCAGAACCAGGAAGTGCTTCATCAGCGATGATTTTTGGTTTTGATCTTAAATCGGATGCTTTTTCATGGAGCTGCAAAAAGGACCATCAGGAAACAAAAGTCCAGCCGGGAATGCGCGGCACACCAAAATGGGGAACCTGCATCCACAGGATCACATCTGCATTGCATCTGCTACAACCCTGTAAGCAATACGTAGGTTCCATCGCCAGATTCCCTGCTCGCC
>DATAGL010000733.1:0-1864 GCA_036263755.1 Chitinophagaceae bacterium
GCTGCGTCCTTACGGACTGATCGGCGTGGGCCTGTTTAAATTCAACCCGAAGGGCCGCTATTACGAGCGGAACGGCAACAGCCGCCTGGTGGACCTGCATCCGCTGCGCCTCGAAGGACAGGGTATGGCGGAATATGCCGACCGCAAGCCGTACAAGCTGATGCAGGTGGAGATCCCGATGGGAATTGGCGCCAAGTATTACCTGAAGGATAATATGTACGTCGGCCTCGAAGTGCTGCACCGCAAAACGTTTACTGACTATGTGGATGATGTGAGCACCAACTACATCCGTCCCGAACTGTTCGAGCAGTACCTTTCTGCAGAGCAGGCAGCGATGGCCCGGCAGCTGCACTTCCGCGAGAACTTCCGCCCCGGCTTCCCGCAAAGCCGTCCCCTGCTCGATGAACAGAGAGGCGACCCCCGGGAGAACGATGCGTTCTTCTCCACTGTCCTGCGGTTCGGCTGGAGACTCAACGACTGGAACTCGCCCAACGGAAGAGCGGCCCGTCAGCTGCGTTGCCCGCAATTTTATTAAACCTGAAAATACATGATGCACATTGCCCTTACAGCCGTCCTGGCGACGGTCTTCAGCTGGAACTCGATGCAAAGCCCCGAAGGGACCAGCCTGAAACCGGCTACTGCGCCGGGATGGGAAGCAATGCGAAAGTCGGTGATCAAAATTTACCCGAACCCCACTGAAAACGGTTCGGTCACCGTGAACTCCCTTTCCGATGAACAGCTGTACTTCTACGTGTTTGACCTGGAAGGAACGCTGATCAGCCGGCTCATCCTGAAGGGGCGTGAAAAGAAAACGATAAACGATCTGAAAAAAGGCATTTATATGTACGATGTGTTCCGCGAAGATGAAAGCGTGGAGCAGGGCCGCATCATCGTCAAATAAACGAACCACCAATAAGCGGCAGAGAGCTTAATAAAATTCAATACCCTGGTTGATGAAACCTAATCCGTTCCCTATAGTACGCTAAATAAAAATTTTATTAATCACTCTCTGTCTCCCTTATTGGTCTTACTAACCGCTCACTTTCCCTGGTGAGCGGTTTCTTTTTTGGGGTGAATGGGTCAATGGGTGAAAGGTGAATGCTTAGGTGAATAAGAGGTCAAGTGAATGGTCATTGGCTTTTGCGTAGACCGTGTGTTGGAGAAACTTCAGGGAAGGTTGAGTCTTAGGGTACGATCCAATGAAAAAGGGAAGCCATCTGTAATCGATGGCTTCCCTTTTTATTTTATCCGGTACTTTTTAGAAGTGTTCGCTCTTCAGGAACTTTTCGATGCGGTCGAAAGAGTTGGTCAGGGTGGTGCCGTGCCAGCCGTGCCGTTCGCGCGGGTATACCACCAGTTCGTGCCGTACGCCGGCGGCTTTCAGCTTATTGCTGAGGAGCCGGGATTGGGCAACGTCGACAATCGGGTCGCTTTCGCCGTGCAGGATGAGGGTGGGCGGCGCATCCTTTGTTACAAAATAGGCCGGGCTGCTTTCATTGTAGATCGCAGGATCCTGTTCCGGTGAGGTTCCGGTCAGCGTTTGCAACAGGTACGGGATCATCGGGTGCCAGGGCCGGCGGTACATCTGCATCAGGTCGGTGGGACCAAAAAAGTCGATCACCGCCCGGACCTTTACCGGCTCGGTGTATTTGTAGGCCTGCAGCAGGGCCAGGTGCGCACCGGCCGAAGCGCCGAGCAGCACCACCCGGTCGGTGCTGACGCCGTATCCGGACGCATGCTCCGCAATGAATTCCAGGGCTTTCCGCACATCCTGTTCCTGCGTGGGGAAAAGATGCTGCCCGGATACCAGGCGGTAGTCGAGGTTGAAGATGGCGTACTCGGGCATCCGACGGCGGAAGCTGTC
>DATAGL010000734.1:0-6206 GCA_036263755.1 Chitinophagaceae bacterium
CGCCCTCCTTTTCTCCTTAGCTCTGCGCGAAACCCATTACCAATCTTTATTAACTTACTGGCCCAGAAAGTTTATTCCAAACTCCAAACTATAAACTAAAACCTCCCTCCCATGCCTTTCCTCCCTTCCGCCCTCAAACGCTTCCAGGAATACAAAGCCCTCGGCGAAAAAACCTTTGCCCAGATCGGGGAAGCCGACTTTTACCGGGAACCGGCCCCGGGGGTGAACAGCATCGCCATCATCATCCAGCACCTGCACGGCAACATGCTGAGCCGGTGGACAAACTTCCTGACCGAGGACGGCGAAAAAGAATGGCGCCGGCGCGATGCCGAGTTTGAAGCGCAGCCCCGGTCGCGGGAAGAACTGCTGCTCCTCTGGGAAGAAGGATGGAAGGTGCTGCTGGATACCCTGCGCGGACTGCAGCCTGAAGATCTCGAACGTACCGTCACCATCCGGTACCAGCCCCTGGAAGTGGTGGATGCCATCAACCGGCAGCTCGCCCACTACAGCTACCACGTCGGCCAGATCGTTCTGCTGGGCAAATGGATCCGGGCCCGGGGATGGGAGTCGCTTTCCATTCCGCGCAAAGGCTCGGCCGCATTCAATGAAGCCATGCGACAGGAGCATGGGAAGTGAGAAAAGGCGTTTGGCGTTTGGAACATGCGGTTTAAAGTTTAAGGTTTAAAGTTGGGGCTTTAAGGTATTAACCCAATTTATGCAGGTGACCAAAGTAAATTGCTTCCTGGAAACAACCTATTTCCATACCATTACTTTATCAAACGCCCATTCACCAATTTTAAACATTAAACATTTAACCTTAAACCTTAAACTTCAAACCACAAACCCCAAACCCAAACTTTAACCCATATATCCTACTTTTAGCCCCCTTATTCAATCTCTATGGCGCTTCGATTCCTTTGTTGTTTGCTGATGCTGGGCAGTTTTTTTACGGGAAGATCGCAGGTACAACTGGGCCTGTTTGGCGGGCCGCAGGTGTCCACGGCATATTATTCCGTACGCTATAAGCAGCAGGAAACCGGGTCCAAGTATGGCTTTCAGGCCGGGGCTTCCCTGAAGATCCCTTTTGAGAACCGCCTTTTTTTCCACCCGCATATTTACTACAGCGCGAAGGGCTATACCGTAACCCTGACGGAACCGGCCACGCCCCCCTCCAACCTGGCCGTAAACAACGACACCCGTTTTCATACCCTGGAAGTGGTGCCCGCCCTTCAGTACGATCTTTCCAAAAAGCCCTCGCATTTTTTTATCCGCCTGGCCCCGGCCATGGATTTTGCCCTGGGCGGCACGGAAACGTTCGATGAAATATCGGGACGCCGTGTGAAACGCAAAATGACTTTCTCCTTTGCCGACTATGGTTATGCGGCCGCCTCCTTTGTGCTGCATGCCGGCTACGAGCACCAGAGCGGCTGGTACCTTTTTGCCCATTACGACCGGGGCGTGGCCGGTGCCGTCAATGCCGATGCCGGGCCCACGATCCGCCACCGGGTAGCCGGTATTTCCGTGGGAAAATATGTGAAGACGTTTGTGCCGAAAAAAAGATAAAAGGGGAGGATATGCGATGTACGATGTACGATGTACTTTTTAGTTGTAACCTACCTTCTTAATTCGTAATTCCTTGTTCGTCTGTTCTGCGGTTCAATAACCACCGGCAGCAGGTTGCACGCAAAGTGAAATCCGGCATAAAAGCCTTGAATATTGCGTATTGATTATTGAATATTTCTCTTTTTTATCTCCCGGCCTTCCGCCACGCCAACATCATTCCCCCTTATAAATCCGCACCACCGGCTTTCCATCAGGGCGGATATAGCCCCGGTACATTCCTTCCGTATTAAAGGGCATGGCAATGTTCCCGTCCTTATCCACGGCAATGAGTCCGCCGTCGCCGCCCAGTGCCGGCACCTGTTTCCCGATCATTTCCCCGGTGGCCCGCTCCAGAGGGTATCTTCCGTATTCCATCATATCGGAAACGGTTTTGGCCACGGCCAGCCGGATGAAATACTCGCCCCAGCCGGTGCAGGAAATGGCGCAGGTGCGGTTGCTGGCATAGGTACCCGCCCCAATGATGGGCGCATCCCCCACCCGTCCGAAGCGCTTGTTGGTCATTCCACCGGTACTGGTAGCAGCCGCCAGGTTGCCCTGCCGGTCCAGTGCCACCGCACCTACGGTCCCGTATTTCGAGTCCCGGTTCTCCGGCTGCTTCAGTCCCGTTTTTTGATTGCCATGGTCCAGCTCCTGCCGGGCCGAGTCTTCCTGCTTTACCCGCTGCAGGCCCTGCCACCGTTCCTCGGTCCGGAAATAAGAAGGATCCACGATCTCCAGTCCCTGCTGCTCTGCAAACTGCTCGGCCCCCCGCCCGATCATCATGACGTGGGGACTTTTCTCCATGACGGCCCGGGCCGCGCTGACCGGGTTCCGGATGGTGGTCACCGAAGCCACCGAACCGGCAGCGAGGTTTTGCCCGTTCATGATGGCCGCATCCAGTTCATTTTTCCCCTCATTGGTGAATACGGCGCCCTTACCGGCATTGAACAGCGGGTTGTCTTCCAGGATCCGGACGGCCGCTTCCACGGCATCCAGGGCCGTGCCGCCGGAGTCTAGGATCGCGTATCCCGCGCGGAGGGCGGCTTCCAGGCCTTCCGTATACGCTTTTTCCTTTTCCGGGCTCATGTTCTTTTTCAGGATGGTACCCGCCCCTCCATGGACCACCAGCACGAATTTCCGGTTTGCCGGCGCTTTTTGCTGGGCAGCCGTTTGAAGGAGCATTCCAAAGAAAATGAGGAAAAACAAAAGAAAGCGGTTCATGTGCACGTTTTAAAGGGGAAACCGGTACCGGGCCCGCGTTACGGTCCTGTTAAAGGAGGAAGAACGGATACCGAAGGGGCCGATTTCACATTAATTTCGAATTTAGGCAATGCTACCGAATTTGTGTGAAGCGGGCATATAGTTAATTTTACGACCTTAAACAATGGTTCCCTGAGGCGATTTACGAAAATATCCCTGCGCGTGCTCCTGGTGCTTCTGGCCCTGATCTGCCTGTGCATCGCCTTTCTGCAAACGGAGTGGGGACAAAACTGGATTGCCCGCCGGGTCACTGCCCGCCTCTCCCGCGACCTGCAGAGCCGCATTTCCATCGATCATATCTCCATCGGCTTTTTCAATAAAATGAACCTGCAGGGGGTCCTGGTGGAAGACCAGAAGAAAGATACGCTCCTGTATGCCGGCCTGGTACGGGTGAATATTACCGACTGGTTTTTCTTTAAGGACAAGGCCGACCTGAAATACATCGGGCTCGAAAACGCCGTCATCAACCTGCAGCGCACCGATTCGGTCTGGAACTACCATTTCCTCGAAAAGTATTTCGGCGGCAGCGGCGGTGGCTCCACCGATACCTCCGCCGGCATCCAGTTCAGCCTGCAGCAGGTGCGCCTGCGCAATGTGCGCTTCAACCAGCGCGACGGATGGGTGGGCAAGGACCTTTACGCCCGGGTAACCGCGCTCGACCTGGATGCCGACGACATCAGCCTGGAACGCAAGGTGGTGGACATTCCCGAGATCGTCCTCCAGGATCCCTATTTTCACCTGTACAACTATACAGGGAACCGCCCGCCCCGGCCCAAAACGCCGTCCGCCCCCAAAGCCGCAGCTAAACCCGGCCTCCAGTGGAACACCGCCGGCTGGAACGTGCACATCGGCCGTATCCGGCTGTCCAACGGGCAGTTCCGCAACGATAACGACAGCCTCCAGGCCACCACGGCCTTTTTCGACGGACAGCACATCGACTTCAACCGCATCACCGGAACCATTACCGGCTTCCGGTTTCAGGACGATACCGTCCGGTACGTGGCCGACCTGGCCACCCGCGAGCGCAGCGGCCTGATGGTACAGTCGCTGAAGGCCCGCGCCACCATGCATCCCCGGATGATGGAATTTGCGGATCTCTACCTGAAAACCAACCGCAGCCTGCTCCGCGACTATTTCAGCATGCGCTACGAAAGCATGGCCGACATGAGCGACTTTATCCATGCGGTGACTATGACCGGCCGCTTCCGCGACGCCACGGTGTTTTCCGATGACCTGGCTTTTTTTGCCCCGGCCATCCGCGACTGGAACCGGAACATCCAGGTGACCGGGAACGTGCGGGGTACGGTGGATGATCTGACCGGCAAGAACCTGAAAATACAGGCCGGCACCAGCACGTACATTAACGGTGATGTTTCCATTCTTGGCCTTCCCGACATCCAAAAGACGTTTATCGACCTGAAGGCGAGCGACCTGCGGACGACTTATGCCGATGTAGCCTCCTTTGTACCGGCCATCCGGAATGTACGGGCCGTTAACCTCCCGGCGCTCCAGTACCTGCGCTTCCGCGGCTCCTTCACGGGGTTTGTGAACGATTTTGTTACTTTCGGCACCCTGCAGACCGGACTCGGCACCCTGGTGACCGACCTCAATATGAAGCTTCCCGCCAACGGCGAGCCGGTATACTCGGGAAGCCTGCGCACCCAGGATTTTCGCCTGGGCACCCTGTTGCGGAACGGTCCGCTCGGGGCGGTATCCTTTACAGGGGATGTAAAAGGCAGTGGCTTCCAGTGGAACACGCTCGACCTGGGCATTGACGGCACGGTGCACAGCATCGCCTACGGAAAATATACCTACCGCAACATCACGGCAAACGGACGGCTGAACAACCGGATGTTCGATGGCCGCTTCGTCATCCGCGATCCCAATGCCAGCGCCCGGCTGAACGGCATCATCGACCTGCGCGGCGCACAGCCCGTATTCAACGTAGATGCTGATGTGGACTATGTGCACCTGAAGCCGCTGCAGCTGTTTGAAGAGGACCTGCGGATCAGCGGTAAATTCAACCTCAACTTTCAGGGCGCTTCCATTGAAGACTTTATCGGCGACGCCCGCATTCAGCAGGCAACGCTCCGTACCGACGGCAGGGAGATCGTACTCGATTCGCTGGTGTTGCAGTCCTCCTACGCGCAGGGCGTCCGCACACTCCGGGCCAGGGCCTCCGAGCTGGATGCTTCCGTGACCGGCAACTTCGACCTGAAATCGCTGCCCGACGCCGTCACCCTGTTCCTCAGCCGCTACTACCCGGCCTACATCCGCAAGCCAGCAAAGGCCATCAAGCCCCAGTCGTTCACCTTCGACATCCGGACCGGCACGATCGAAGAATACGTGCAGCTGCTCGACAAGCGTTTTTCCGGGTTTAACAACAGCCGCATAACCGGCGGCCTGGATATTGGCACCAACTCGATGAGCATTGATGCCGACGTTCCCTATTTCACCTTTGCCGACCGGTACCGGTTTTCCGACGTGCGGGTCAATGGCAGGGGCAACCTCGACAGCCTTACGCTGACCGGCAGTGTCACCAATGCGGAAATTTCCGATTCGCTGAATTTCCCGCAGACCACGTTCAGCATTGTGGCCCGCAACGACGTTTCGGACATCAACATCAGCACCACGGCCAACCAGACCATCAACCAGGCGGACCTCTCCGCCCGGATGCGTACTTTTTCAGACGGGGCGGAGTTCCTGTTCAATAACTCTTCCTTCGTGCTCAACGGCAAAAAGTGGACGATTGCAGAAGGCGGCGAGCTGAACTTCCGACGCAATACCGTTGTGCAGGGTGCCCTTGAATTGCGCGAATCCAACCAGGAGATAACGGTCACCACCGTGCCCTCCGAAGACGGCGCCAACTGGAACGACCTGCATGTAAGCCTCAAAAACCTGAACCTGGGGGACATTTCTCCCTTCCTCATGAAGAACAACCGCGTGGAGGGGCTCCTTACCGGGGAGGTGGTGGTGGTGGATCCGCAGGGCCGGTTCAATGTCACGGCCGACCTGCGTACCGACGAGCTTCGGCTGGACAACGACTCCATCGGCCAGGTAAAGGCCAGCGTCAATTATACGAATGCCACCGGACTGCTCACCGCCAACGGCGGCAACCTGGACCCGGAACACCAGATCAAGTTTGACATGGCCCTCGACCTGAAAGATTCGGCCAACGTATTCCGCGACCGCATTTCGGTACTGCCGGTCAATTACCCGGTCAAGATCCTGGAGCGTTTTATCGGCGGATTGTTCTCCGACCTGCAGGGTTTCGTAACCGGCAATCTGGATATCCTGGGTGAAGGCAGCGAAACCCAGTATGTGGGCAAGGCCCGCCTGCGCGA
>DATAGL010000735.1:0-5251 GCA_036263755.1 Chitinophagaceae bacterium
TTTGGCATAGGGGTGGTAGTACTTCTGGCTGCCTGTAATGAAAGTGCAGTCTCCGTGGAGAACAAAGTGGATTCACTGGGAGAGAAGCTGGGCGATAAAGCAGAGCAGGCCTGGGATTCCACCAAGGAAGGATTTAAAGACCTGAAGAACCGGGCAGGGGCCGAGCTCGACTCGCTGCGGGAACGCAACAGGGAAAGAGACAACATTGATTCGGATACGGCCAACTAGGCTATGGCCAATGAACTAGATTAACCAACAATCATTCTACATAACCATTAAAAAGAAACAACATGAAAAAGGTTCTTGCAGTTTTATTCATCGCTGGTACCCTGGTAGCTTGCGGTAACAACGCAGACAGCAACACAACTGGCGACTCTACTACCACTGGTACTGGTACCGGTATGGACACTTCCACAATGGGAACAGGCACCGGCACAGGTACAGGTACCGGTATGGACACCACCGGCACAGGTACAGGTACGGGCACCGGAACAGGTACAGGCACTGGCACCGACACTACCGGTACTGGCACTGGAACTGGCACAGGTACAGGTACGGGCACCGGAACTGGTACGGGCACCGGCACTGGCTCCGACACTACACAGAAGTAATCGGCTCTGCCGGAAATAAGGCGCTGCTTGCCCGCCCAACGCTTTTACTGATTTTCTTAAATGGCAAGCAATCGTTAGCGAGCCTCCTGTTTACAGGAGGCTTCTTTTTTTCCCCGGTGCCGGGGGCAGGGAGGTTCCGGAGAGGAACAAAACACGGCTTCCGCCACATTTCCGTGATGCCTTTCCCCAACAATAATGGGAGGATCCTGCCACAAACTGTAAACTACAGAGGGCAAACTCCCTTCTTTGCGCGATATTTGCAGAAATTTTCTCAATGCAAACGTTTGAAGAGCTGGGCCTGCAGGAAGATCTGCTGAAAGCCGTTGGCGAACTTGGCTTTACCCAGCCCACCCCCATACAGGCACAGGCCATTCCTGTCCTCCTTTCCGGAACCAAGGATTTGATCGGACTGGCGCAGACCGGCACCGGCAAGACTGCCGCTTTCGGCCTTCCCCTGCTGCAACTGGCCGATATAGGGGAGCGCAATCCCCAGGCCCTTGTTGTATGTCCCACCCGCGAGCTCTGCGTACAGATCGTAAATGAAATGACCTTGTTTAAAAAGTTCAGCCCGGGCCTCAATATCGTGGCTGTTTACGGAGGCGCCTCCATCACCCAGCAGGTGCGGGACATCCGTCGCGGCGTGCAGATCGTGGTGGCTACCCCCGGACGCCTCATCGACCTCATCGAACGCAAAGCCATCAACCTGGAGGAGATCAAATACGTGGTGCTCGACGAAGCCGACGAAATGCTGAACATGGGCTTCCAGGAAGATATCGAGTTCATCCTGCAGAATACGCCGCGGCGCGACAGCACCTGGCTGTTTTCGGCCACGATGCCCCCGGAGATCCGCCGCGTCAGCAAAAAGTACATGAAGGATCCTACGGAAGTGACCGTGGGCAAGATGAACACCGCCAACAAGAATGTAGACCACCAGTACTATACGACCTCTGCCCACCATCGCTATGAAGCGCTGAAGCGCCTCATTGATTTCAACCCGGGCATGTACGGCATCATTTTCACCCGCACGAAGGCCGATGCCCAGGATATTGCCGAAAAGCTTACCCGGGAAGGCTACGACATCGAAGCCCTGCACGGCGACCTTTCCCAGGGCCAGCGCGATAAGGTGATGAGTGCGTTCCGGGAAAAATCCCTGCAGCTGCTTATTGCCACCGATGTGGCCGCCCGCGGCATCGATGTTTCGGGCATTACCCATGTCATCAATTACGAGCTGCCCGACGACGTCGAAGTATATACCCACCGCAGCGGCCGTACGGGACGCGCCGGTAAAACGGGCGTCTGTATGTCCATCATCCATACCCGCGAAACAGGCCGCATCCGCCAGATCGAGCGCATGGTGCAGGTGCCTTTCCATAAACTGGAGATTCCCTCCGGCAAGGATGTCTGCCGCAAGCAGTTCTATTATTTTATGGATAAGCTGCTCCAAGCGGATGTATCGCACGGCGATTACGAGACCTATGTGCCGATGCTGATGGAGAAATTCCAGGACATGTCGAAAGAGGAGATCCTCAAGCGCGTGGCCGCCATGGAATTTGACCGCTTCCTGAAGTATTACGAGAACTCCGAAGACCTGAACGTGCGCGACCGCCGCGAAGGACGCGACCGGATCGAAGGCCGGGGCACCACGTTCGGCGAGCGCACCCGGGACGCCCGCGGCCGCCAGCACTCCGCCAGCGGAAATTCCACCCGCCTGTTCGTCAACCTGGGTACAAAAGACGGGTTCTACAAAGCCTCCTTCCTCCAGTTCATCCTCGATATGAGTGACCTGGGCAAAGACGTCCTGGGCCGTATCGATATGAAGGAAATGAACTCCTGGATTGAAGTGGAAAAGGGCGCTGCCCAGCAGATGATCCGGGCCATCGACGGAAAAAAATACAAGGGACGGCGCATCCGGATGAACGAAGCGGACTCCAATCCGCGCAAAAAATATTCGGAATAAAATTTTTTTCTTTTTCATTGTTCGTTATTTTTACTCCGATATGGTATTAACGAAAGTTTACTTCTGGTTTTATTTTACCTTCTTTAGCGAGAAGGCCGGGAAGCTTTTGTTGAAACTGAAGAAGTAAACACTCAAAAAATTCAACATAGAGATCCCGGCCGAAAGGCCGGGATTTTTGTTTTGGGACCAATTCAATTATGGCCACCAGGGTTTCGATACAGGGGTTTGAAGGCAGCTTCCACCAGGTTGCCGCACAACAGTTCTTCGGCAAGGGAGTGGAAGTGATCACCTGCGCCACGTTCCGCGAAGTGGTTCAGATCGCCGGCAATAAAACCAAAAGCGAAGGAGGCGTGATGGCGATTGAGAACTCCATTGCCGGCAGCATTCTTCCGAATTACAACCTCCTGCAGAAGAGCGGCCTGTGCATCACCGGTGAGATCTACCTCCAGATCCGTCAGAACCTGCTGGTGAACCCCGGCATTACCCTCGAAGACATCCGCGAAGTGCATTCCCACCCCATGGCCCTGCAGCAATGCCTCGATTACCTGGACCAGTTTCACTGGAAGCTGGTGGAAACAGAAGACACGGCCCTCAGCGCCAAGCACATTCACCAGACCAAAAGCAAGCATATTGCGGCCATTGCCAGCCGGCTGGCCGCAGACCTCTACGGGCTGGAAGTACTGGCCCCCAACATCCATACCCTCAAAAACAACTATACCCGCTTCCTCGTGATCCAGCGGAGCGAGCTGGCCCAGCAGCCGGCGGCCGACGCCGACAAGGCTTCGGTGAACTTTCATACCGACCACTCCCGGGGCAGCCTGGCCCGGGTGCTCGGGGCCATTGCCGACTGCGGGGTGAACCTGAGCAAGCTGCAAAGCTTTCCCATACCCGGCTCTGACTGGAAGTACAGTTTCCATGCGGACATGGAATTTGAAAGCCGGAACGACTTCGACAAAGCCATCCAAAAGATCAGTCCCCTCACCGAAGCTCTGAAGGTTTACGGCATCTATAAAAAAGGCAAAACGGTTTGATATGGAGACCATTGAACAAACAGTAGCAAAAATGTATGGAAGCCTACGGTTCAGTACCGGCGGCCGGCCCCCGCTGCACTGGCTGAAGGAAGTATTCCTGCCCGAAGGCGTACTGGTGAACAACAACGGCGGGCAAGCAATCCGGTTTACCGTGGACTCCTTTATTCAAACGGTGGAAGCCCAGCTGGAGGGCGGAAGCATCACCGCCCTGCGCGAAGAGGAAACAGCAGCCCGCACCGAATGCTTCGGCCGGATAGCCCACCGCTTCAGCACCTATGCCCTGTACCTGAACGATGGAGCGACACCTGTATCCGAAGGCATCAACAGCATACAATTGATTCAAGACGCAGAAGGATGGAAAGTGAGCGCCCTTGTCTGGAACGACGGGACGCCGGATCTCCCCATACCTGATAAATACCGGAACTGATATGAAAGTAGCGAAGCGACTGGACGGCATCGGCGAGTACTATTTCTCGCAAAAGCTCAAAGAAATTGAAGAACTGAACAAGACCGGCGCACCGGTGATCAACCTGGGCATCGGCAGCCCCGACCTGCCGCCGCATCCCGAGGTGGTTAAAGTGCTCCAGGAAGAATCGGCCAAAGGCAACACCCACGGCTACCAGAGCTACAAAGGCGCGCCGGCCCTGCGCCAGGCCTTTGCCCAGTGGTACCTGCAATGGTACGGTGTGGAGCTGAACCCGGCCACGGAAATCCTGCCGCTGATCGGCTCCAAGGAAGGCATCATGCACATCTGCATGACCTACCTCGATGCCGGTGACGAAGTATTGATCCCGAACCCCGGCTATCCGACCTACCGGAGTGCCGTACAGCTGGCCGGAGGCACCTGCGTGGAATATGCGCTGAGCGAAGAGCAGGGCTGGCAGCCGGATTTTGAAGCACTGGAAGCCCGCGACCTGAGCCGCGTCAAGCTGATGTGGGTGAACTACCCGCATATGCCGACAGGACAACTGCCCACGCAGGAACTTTTCCAGCGGCTGGTGGCCTTCGGGAAAAAACATGATATCCTGATCTGTCACGATAACCCGTACAGCTTCATCCTGAACGAACGGCCCATGAGCCTTCTTTCGGTGGAAGGGGCCCGGGAGGTGGTGCTCGAACTGAACTCCCTGAGCAAGTCGGGCAATATGGCCGGCTGGCGCGTCGGGCTCCTGTGCGGCGGAGCTGAACGGATCGACGAGGTACTGCGCTTTAAAAGCAATATGGACAGCGGCATGTACCTGCCCGTGCAGCTGGCAGCCGCCCGGGCACTGACGCTGGATAAAAGCTGGTACGATGAAATGAATGCCGTATACCGGTCGCGCCGGATCAAAGCTGCGGAGCTGCTGCGGCTGCTGGACTGTTCCTTTTCCGAAGAGCAGGCGGGTATGTTTCTATGGGCCCGGGTACCGGCGGGCTACGCTTCCGGATTCGGCCTCAGTGATGAAATCCTGCAGCAGGCCCGGGTATTCATTACGCCCGGCGGCATATTCGGGTCGGCCGGCAACGGGTTCGTACGGGTAAGCCTGTGCAGCCCGGAAGAAAAATTTGACGAATCGATTCAACGGATCCAACATGCAAGGGGATAAGCAGACAGCAGCCATCATCGGCATCGGGTTGATCGGTGGATCCATGGCCCTGGCCCTGAAAGAAAA
>DATAGL010000736.1:0-1763 GCA_036263755.1 Chitinophagaceae bacterium
AAGTCGAGCACTTCGATCGTGGACTTTATCTTCCGCGTGCTGGGCTACGAGTACCTCAACCGTACCGACCTGGTTCATGTACTGGACAAACCGGAGATCAGCAACACCGGCACCGAGGAGTGGGACGAAGAGCCGGTACAGCCGGAACTGTCGAGTGTACGGGTACTGGCCTCCGCGCCGCAGCCTGCGCCCGTTCCCCAGCAGCCCGTAAAGGCCAAGGCAACGGTAGCTTCCGGCAACCCGATGGATGCCGTGAACAAGCTGAATAAGAGCATGCAGAGCGATGCGCCGGCCTGCAACACCTGCGGACACATCACCGTACGGAGCGGCACCTGTTATAAATGCCTTAACTGCGGCAACAGCATGGGCTGCAGCTAAGAATAGATTGGGACGGAAAACCAGAGTACCCGGAATTAGGAATCCCGCCACACGGCGGGATTCTTTATTTAATCACAGATGGCGCTGATGGATCGCTGATGGCGCTGATGGGTCACTGATTCCGCTGATGAATCACTGAATCCGCTGATGAAGCGCAGATGGCGCTGATAGAAACATAGTTTAAGCCGGTGATCGTTTGGGATAGAGCTTTAATGAATCCACGAAGTTCATCACCGTGGTTGCGCCGGGATACGGAGTGCTGTAGGTAAATGAGCAACTGTTTTGAACCGCAGCCATGCGCGAACCTGAACGGATACGGCAGGAGGATGCATCATGCAATTCGTTCCAGCATTCCGGAAGCAAGGGAGCAAAAAGCGTAGTGATTTCGTTTCGGTGCGGTCAGTACTTCAGCGCAGTGCAGGAAAGCAGGAAGAGCGTAGCGTACTAGATCATCGGCTCTTTTTCGTTGGTTGCTTTTTCCGTTCCGAGAATGGAGTCTACGGTGCCGGCCAGGAGGGGAAACTTTACTTTTACAAATTGAGAGACGGTAAGTACTACTTCTTTGGCTTTGTCTGCACTTAGTCCCGTCTCGTTCGTGATCGCGTTGATAATGTCTTGCATAAAAAAGGTTTGAGTGCAACGGGTTCGGGAACATTGCAGGAAGTAAAGCTAACCATTCGGTGAAGACATCATCAGCGGATTAGCTGGATGGGAATTTTATATCGGCCAACCGATGAAAGTGGTGGTCCAAAAAAAAGCGGGAAATACTCCCGCTTCGATTATTTGAATAAGTTGTTGACCGCTCCCGAAAGCATCGGGTATTTTTCCACCACGAAGTTCTTGATGGTTTCGATCACCTGTTTGGCCTGGTCGTCGGAGAGCCCTGCCTGCGACTTCAGCTTGTCCATCAACTCGGTTACATGTCCTTGTGCATTGTCCTGATTAAAACCAAACATAGTCCTTATAGTTTTGAATGATTAAGCAACTTTCAGCAGGCTCAGCTTGCTCTTGTCGAACTTGCGCCGGGCGTATTCAATATCCAGGGCAAAGTATTTTTCCTTGGAGGAAGGCAGTTCGAACATGGCGTCGGTGAGGATGCTTTCACAAATGCTGCGCAAACCCCGTGCCCCAAGCTTGTATTCCACGGCCTTTTCCACCATGAAATCCAGTACCTCATCCTCGATGGTCAGCTTGATGCCTTCGAGGTCGAACAGGCGGATGTATTGCTTGATCAGGGCGTTCTTCGGCTCGGTCAGGATCGCGCGCAGGGTAACGGCGTCCAGCGGGTCGAGGTGGGTGATCACCGGAAGGCGGCCCAGCAGCTCGGGAATGAGCCCGAAGGCCTTCAGGTCCTGGGCATTCACATACCGAAGCAGGTTCTTTTT
>DATAGL010000737.1:0-5955 GCA_036263755.1 Chitinophagaceae bacterium
GTGGTATTGGTAGTATTTGTAGTATTTGTGGTATTCGTAGTATTGGTGAAAACAGCGGGTTAAGCTTATAATAGCCGGATAGCTGCGGATTCCAAGAAGATATTATATATGATTCCGTTCACCAGGGCCCACTAATACCACAAATACTACAAATACTACCAATACCACAAATACCCATACAACCCTGCCCAAAAAAATCGCTCCCCCTATATTTGCCGGATGAAAGAGATCGTCGTCAGCGGGATCCGGCCCACCGGCTTCCTGCACCTGGGGAATTATTTTGGCGCCATCCGCAATTACGTGCGGATGCAGGAGGAGTATGAATGCTTTTTCTTTATGGCCGACTGGCACTCGCTGACCACACACCCCGATACGAAGGAGCTGCGCAACAGCGTACTCTCGGTAATGGCGGAGAACATTGCCGCGGGACTCGATCCTGAGCGGGCGGCCTTTTACACCCAGAGCAGCGTTCCGGAGATCGCCGAGCTGTACCTGCTGCTGACGATGAACGCCTATGTCGGCGAGCTGGAAAAGACCACCACGTTCAAGGATAAAGTGCGGCAGCAGCCGCAGAACGTCAACGCAGGCCTGCTGACCTATCCCGTGCTGATGGCGGCCGATATCCTCATCCACCAGGCTAAATACGTGCCGGTGGGCAAGGACCAGGAACAGCACCTGGAAATGGCCCGCAATTTCGCCCAGCGCTTCAACTACCGCTACGGCGAGCTCTTTCCCGAGCCGCAGCCCTTTAACTACGGCTCCGAACTGGTGAAGGTGCCTTCGCTGGATGGGAGCGGAAAAATGAGCAAAAGCGAGAACCAGCTGGCTACCCTCTACCTGTCGGACGATGATGACCTGATCCGCAAAAAGGTGATGAAGGCCAAAACGGACAGCGGTCCCACGGAGCCGAACGCGGAAATGCCGGATTATATCCGGAACCTCTTCCAGCTTATGTCGCTGGTAAGCACCGAAGACACGGCCGCCCGGTTCCGGGAAGACTTTAACAAGGCGTCCATCCGCTATGGCGACATGAAAAAACAGCTGGCCGAAGACATGGTGCGCTTCATCGGCCCGATCCGGGAGAAAGCCCGCGACATCCGCCAGGACGAAGCCCGGCTGAAACGGCTCATGGAAGACGGGGCCGAAAAAGCACGCATCAGCGCCCGGAAAACCATCACGGAAGTGAGGAGGATGATCGGGATGAAGTACTTTTAAGTTCAGCCGTTCACCAGTTCACGAGTTTACAAGTTTACAAGTTAAACAGGCCGGGACTAACATGAAATAACGGGCTCCGGGAATGAACTTGTAAACTTGTGAACTTGTAAACTGATCAACTCAGCCCCTGACTGTCTGCCGAAAACCTAGTGGCCGCGCATCAGAATTTCGTATTTTCCCGCTTTATGTCGAAGACCAAAAAACCGAAGCATGTGGCCGTTGCCGGAAATATCGGCGCCGGCAAGACAACGCTGACCGAACTGCTGGCGAAGCATTACAAGTGGATCCCGCAGTTCGAGGATGTGGACCATAACCCCTACCTGTATGATTTCTACGAGGATATGCCGCGCTGGAGCTTTCAGCTGCAGATCTACTTTCTGAACAGCCGCCTGCGGCAGCTGATCGATATCCGCAACGGTACCGAAACCGTTATCCAGGACCGGACCATCTATGAGGATGCGCATATTTTCGCGCCCAACCTGCACGAGATGGGGCTGATGAGCAAGCGCGACTTTGAAAATTACTTTTCCTTTTTCCAGACGCTGAAGACCATGGTGCAGCCGCCCGACCTGCTCATTTACCTGCAGGCCTCCGTACCGACGCTGGTGGGCCAGATCCAGAAGCGCGGCCGGGAATATGAAGAGAACATCCGCCTCGATTACCTCAAGCGGCTGAACGAATATTACAACAAATGGATCGACACCTACCGCGAAGGGCCGCTGCTGATCATCAACGTGGATGACAACCGCTTCCCGGAAAAAGAGGAAGACCTCGGGAAGATCATCTCGTCGATCGATGCGGAGCTGTACGGACTGTTTTGATGTACGGTTTACGATGTACGGCGTACGATGTATCCTCCCTTCCTCATTCTTCAATCGACATTCCTTGTTCGTCTGTTCGTCTGATCTGCGGCTCCTGCCTCCGGGTTGCACGCAAAGGCGCAAAGGTCCGCCAAGCGGTTGCTCCCGAATGGAACGTTTCATCATTGTACGCACCACTGCTTGATCAGCATTCATCAGCGCCATCTGCGATAAAAAAAGCCATCCCTTCGGATGGCTTCCTGGTATAAGTTAAGTGCGGGATTCACTCCAAACTCCAAATCACAAACTCCACACCAATCAGGGATAGGCCGAGTAATCAGCGGTTTCCTGCAGCATCGTATCGATCTTCGCCAGCCATTCGAACTGGATCTTGCGGTTGCGGCTATGATCGGTTTCGCCGTCATAGGCAGCCTGCATGGCTTCTTTTTCTTTCACGATACGTTCATAGATAGCAGCCACGTCGGCCTTGTAGTTGCGCTTGGAAAAATCGTAGGCTTCCAGCGCCTCGTGCAGCCGGCGGGCGTGCAGTTCGGTGATATCGAAGTGTGCCTGCTCGTGGGCCAGGATGTATTCCGTTTTCAGCAGGCCCCAGGACTTTACTTTGGAAAAGGTGCAGGTGACCGAGTAGGAAAGCCGGCCGCCCTTGACCTGGTAGGCAATCCCGAGGGAGGTGCTGGTGGAGGCTACGGCATCGGTGTTGCGTTTGGGCTCACACTGGAAATCGTCCCAGGTGAGGCGGCGCTCATTCAGCCAGGGAATCTGAATATCATCTTCGATGCGGTTGTTCTTTTTTTCAGTCAGTACGATCGGTTCGGGATCGGATACGTTAGCAGTTTTGGTGCCCGGGGCCGGCGCTAAGAACAGAACGGCCGCCAGGGTAAACAGCGGAAGGTGGTTCGACATAAGCACGAAACGAATTATGGTGTTTTAGTATTTTCTTGGGATATGGTGGCGAGGCGTTAAATAAAAATAAAAAACTCCGGGAAAATCCCGGAGTCTTCCGCTCCAATTTTTCATAAAATTCGTTAAAGCCGGGGTGCAGCCCGTTGAATCTCCTCCGGCACCCGGTGAAGGTACTTGCGGAAATTGTCGATGAACAGGCCGGCCAGGTACCGGGCTTTCTCATCGTAGGCATGGCCGTCCGCCCAGGTCCGGCGCGGCTGCAGGATGCCGGATGGCACGCCGGGGCATTCCCCGGGCACCGCCAACCCGAAAATTCCTTCCTGGGTAAAGGGTACGGCTTCCAGCATTCCTTCCAGGGCGGCGCGGATCAGGGCGCGGGTATGGGCCAGGCGGATGCGGTGCCCCGTTCCGTAAGCCCCGCCGGTCCACCCAGTGTTCACCAGCCAGACCGTGGTTTTATGCGCCTGCATTTTACGGCCCAGCAGCTCGGCATACGTTACGGGGTGCAGGGGCAGGAACGGCGCCCCGAAGCAGGCGCTGAACGTGGGCTTCGGCTCGGTGACGCCGGCTTCGGTACCGGCCACCTTGGCCGTATAACCAGAAATGAACTGATACATCGCCTGGCCGGCGGTCAGCCGGGCAATGGGCGGCAGCACCCCATAAGCATCGCAGGTAAGGAAGAAGATGTGCCGGGGCAGACCGCCCAGGGAAGGCTGCGCGGCATGGGCCATAAAATGAATGGGGTAGGAGAGCCGGGTGTTTTCGGTAACCGAAGCATCGTTGAAGTTGATCGTGTTGGTGCCGGGATGAAAGGTCACATTTTCCACCAGGGCCCCGGGCCGCAGCGCCCCGTAAATTTCCGGCTCCTGCCCGGCCGACAGGTTGATGGCCTTCGCATAGCAGCCACCCTCGAAGTTGAAGATGCCGTCGTCGGTCCAGCCATGCTCGTCGTCGCCGATCAGCTGCCGTTCGGGGTCGGCGGAAAGCGTGGTCTTACCGGTGCCGCTCAGGCCGAAGAAGATGGCCGTATCACCCCCGGGTCCTTTATTGGCGCTGCAGTGCATCGGCAGTACCCCCTGCCGGGGCAGCAGGAAGTTGAGTATGGAAAAAATGCCCTTCTTTGTTTCGCCGGTATAGCCCGAACCGGCAATGAGGATGATGCGGTGCCGGAAGGAGACCACCGTGGCATTGGGCTGCCGCACCCCGCATTCGGCAGGGTTCAGCTTCAGCCCCGGGGCCGAAAATACCTGCCAGTCGGGTTGGAAGCGTTCCAGTTCTGACGCTTCGGGCCGCAGGAACAGGTTGTACGCAAACAGGTCGGTCCAGGGCTTTTCCGCCATGAGCCGGATGTTGATCCGGTAGCGCGGGTCAGCGCCCGCCTGGCAGTCGCGCACCCATACCTCAGGCAGGCCTTCGAAATAGCGCAGTACCTGGCGGTGGATGACCGTGAATTTTTCTTCGGAAAGGGGGATGTTGAATTCGTTCCAGTCCACTGTGTCCCGCGTCAGCTCGTCTTCCACGGTGAACTTGTCTTTGGGCGACCGGCCGGTGAATTCACCCGTGCGGATCACCAGGGCCCCGGAGTCGCTGAGGGTGCCTTCGCCGCGGCGCAGCGTATGCTGGATATCCTCTTCCGGGGTGCACTGGTAATGGACCGCGTCCCCAAGGCGGAGGCCGGCCTGCGCCACGCTCCGGGCGGGAAAAATGCGTTCGGGTATCGACATAGAACAATCGTTTAATCCTGGGTGAAGAATACTGAGAATATCGTACCACGGAAGGAAGGCGGGCTGAATCCTTAATAATCACTAATTTGCCGCAGCCCGAATAAAAAGAAGCATGAAGCACCTGCCCCTGAACCCGGAATTGTTTGCCACGAACCGCCGGCGGTTTACCGAACGGATGAAGCCCAACAGCATTGCCCTTTTCGTGTCGAACGATGAAGTGCCCTCCAACGGCGACGCCCTGTACCCCTTCCGGCAGAACAGCGACCTCTACTGGCTCTGCGGCATTACGCAGGAAGACACGATGGTGATCCTTTTCCCGGACAACCCCGACCCGAAGTTCCGGGAAGTGCTGGTACTGGTGCGACCCAACGAGCTGAAGGAAAAATGGGACGGCAAGCGCCTGCGCCGCGAGGAAGCCACGGCCCTGTCGGGCATCCGCACGATCCTTTGGCTGGACACCCACGATGCCGTGCTGCAAACCTGGATCCACCTGGCCGATACGATCTACCTGGATACCAATGAGAACGACCGCAAGGCCAGCCTGGTACGCACCCGGGATTACCGGTTCGTGGACGAGCTGAAGAGCCGCTACCCCCTGCACCGGTACGAGCGGGCAGCCCGGCTGATGAAGGACCTGCGGGGCATCAAAACAGAGCTGGAAGTGGAAGTGGTGCGGGAGGCCGTCCGGATCACCGGCAATACGTTCCGGCGGCTGCTGCAATTCATCCGGCCAGGGGTAATGGAATACGAGATCGAGGCCGAGATCCTTCATTCCTTCCTGTCGCAGCGGGCCACAGGTCCGGCCTACGGCAGCATCATCGCATCGGGCGACCGGGCCCGCACCCTGCATTACGTGTCGAACAACCTGGAGTGCCGCGACGGCGAGCTGATCCTCATGGACTTCGGGGCTGAATATGGCGGCTACTGCGCCGACCTGACGCGCACCGTACCGGTGAACGGGAAATTCACCGCGCGGCAGAAGGAGGTGTACAATGCCTGCCTGCACCTGCACGACTACGCCAAAAGCATCCTGAAGCCGGGCATCACCATCCTGGATTATACCGATAAAGTGGGGGAAGTGGCTACCCAACAGTTCCTGAAGATCGGCCTGCTGCAGGAAAGCGATGTAAAGAATGAAGACCCCGAAAACCGGGCCTACCGCAAATACCTGTACCACGGCATCTCCCACCACCTGGGCATCGACGTGCACGACCTGGGAACCCGCACCGAACCGGTAACTGCGGGTATGCTGTTCACCGTGGAACCGGGCATCTACATAGAAGAGGAGGGCA
>DATAGL010000738.1:0-1858 GCA_036263755.1 Chitinophagaceae bacterium
CCCTTCAAACTACCATCAAATATGTCATGCTGGTCCTCCGGGCCGACAACCGGGGGGAAGGTGGCACATTTGCCCTTTATGCGCTGGTCCGGCGACGCAAAAAATGGCTGGTCATACCGGCCATGGTGGGGGGATCGGCACTCCTGGCCGACGGAATGATCACCCCGCCCATCTCCATCACCTCGGCCGTGGAAGGCCTGCGCGAGCTTCCCTCTTTCAGCAATATCGAGGAATATGTGGTTTATATCGTGCTGGTGATCCTCGCCATGTTCTTTTTCCTGCAGCAGTTCGGCACGGCTTCCATCGGGCGGTTCTTCGGACCGGTGATGCTGGTCTGGTTCCTGATGCTGGCCCTGCTCGGGATCGTGCACCTGTCGGACGACTTTACGATCTTCCGTGCGTTCAGCCCCCATTACGCCATAGAATTTATCCGGACCTACCCGCATGCCTTATGGCTGCTGGGAGCGGTTTTCCTCTGCACCACCGGGGCCGAAGCCCTTTACAGCGACCTCGGCCACTGCGGACGGGCCAATATCCGGATTTCCTGGCCTTTTGTCAAGCTTTGTCTCCTGCTGAATTACCTGGGCCAGGGTGCCTCCCTCCTGCACTACCATACCGGCAAGACCATTACCGACAATGTGCGTATGGAAGAAGGCATCAATGCGTTTTATGACCTGATGCCCCAGTGGTTCATCATTTTCGGGGTGGTCATCGCCACCTCGGCGGCCATCATTGCCAGCCAGGCCATGATTTCAGGCTCCTTCACCCTGATCTCGGAAGCCATGCGCCTGAATCTCTGGCCGAAGTTCAAGATCCGGTACCCGTCGGAGGAAAAAGGCCAGCTGTTCATTCCTTCGCTGAATTTCATGATGTTCCTGGGCTGTGCCGCCATCGTGCTCTACTTCCAGACTTCTTCCCGCATGGAAGCCGCCTACGGCCTGGCCATCGTGATGACGATGCTGATGACCACGATCCTGTTCGCCAATTACATGGTGTCGCTGCGGATAAAGCCCCTCTATATTTACATTTTCCTGCTGGGCTACATCATCATCGAGTCCACCTTCCTGGTGGCGCTGCTGGAGAAGTTCCCCCACGGCGGCTACTTTACCCTTATCCTTGGCGGGGTGATCTTCCTCATCATGTACGCCTGGTACAAGGCCCGCAAGATCAAGAACCGGTATGTGGAGTTCGTCCGGCTGGAGCATTATATTCCAAAGATCCAGGAGCTGTCGAATGACCGCTCGGTACCGAAATACGCCACGCACCTTGTTTACCTTACTTCGGCCGATAACCCCAAGGAGATCGAGCACAAGATCATTTACTCCATCCTCAACAAAAAGCCGAAGCGGGCCGACATCTACTGGTTCGTGCACGTGGACACGCTGGACGACCCCTATACGATGGAGTACAAGGTGGACCACATCATCCCCAACGACATCATCCGCGTGGAGTTCCGCCTTGGTTTCCGCGTGGAGCCCCGCATCAACCTGATGTTCCGGAAAGTGGTGGAAGACCTGGTCAAGAACAAGGAAGTGAACATCACCAGCCGCTACGAATCGCTGGAACGCAGCAATGTGGTGGGCGACTTCTCCTTTATCGTGATGGAAAAGTTCCTCAGCCAGGACAACGACCTGCCGATCGGCGAGCGCATGGTGATGAAACTTTATTTCTGGCTGAAAGACGTGAGCCTGTCGGAAGAGCGCGGGTTCGGCCTCGACGCCAGCAACGTTACCGTAGAAAAGTTCCCGCTGATCGTGGCGCCGGTGACGAACCTGAAGCTGAAACGGGTGGGGATGTAGGGCGTACGATGTGGGATGTGGGATGTACGGTGTGGGGGTCGCCCTGTTGGATTGACGAT
>DATAGL010000739.1:0-12068 GCA_036263755.1 Chitinophagaceae bacterium
AGCTCGTCCACGAGCATTTTGATCCGAATTTCATCGCCAGGATCGAATGGGAATGCCGGGACAGGAAAACGTTGCTGATTGGTATAAGCCACAGGAAACGGAAGCACTTTTCGACCGGGCAGAGCGGCAGTACAGGGCCAGCGAAGGCCTCTGTGGCAGACTGTGGAAAAGCTGAAGACTTACCGCCGGCAGCACAGTGACCGGCACTATTGAGCCCGATACACAACAGGCAGCTTCATTCCGCTTCCGGGTACCTTCGCTAAGTCAGGACCGGTGCTGCCCCGGCATCCGGGAACCTATTCATCTTCAGAATTTCATGAATGATGCTCCGCACTGCAGACCGGTTCGTGCTTTACCGGGAAATTCACCGAGCGGGCAATGAAGCAAAGGGCATTCGCCTTATGATGCAGGGCGTTTGCTTCATCGATCATGGAGGCATCACGAACGGTCACCCTGGGATGAAGGGTGACCTCGGTAAACTCTCCGCCGCCATCGGCTGTTTCAGTCATGGTGCCTGTAGCCCGGTCTTCGTAGGCGGTCACCACCACGCCGGCCACGGCGCAGAGGTGCAGGTACCAGAGCATATGACAGGAAGAAAGCGACGCCACCAGCAGCTCTTCCGGGTTGTACCGCGCCGGGTCGCCCCGGAAAGAAGGATCGGAGGAAGCCGGTATTTCCGGCTTCCCTTCCACGGTCAGCGCATGCGCGCGTTCATAAGCTTTATAACCGCTGGTCCCCTGGCCGGTGTTCCCGGTCCAGGTGAGGGAGGTTTGGTAGTGATGCTGGCGATGCAAGAGCGTATGATTTACGATGTATGATGTACGGTGTACGATGTTGGGTGGCACGCAAAGACGCAAAGGGCCGCAAAGACGCAAATAATTCAATAAACAGGTAATCCGGATGCAACTGATCAACTATTCAACTGATCAACTCCTAATTCCTAATTCCTAATTCCCAATTCCCAATTCCCCTCACTTACACCCACCTGCCTTCGGCGACTTCACTTCCTCATCGGCGGCGGCTTTGAGCTGCAGGTAAAGCTCGCGCTTCTGCTCGCCCTGCAGTTCCTTGGGCAGCACCAGCAGCACGTAGCCTTTGCAGAAGTCGATCACCGGCCAGGCGCCGTACAGGCCGGGCGCGCTGAGGGTGCGGGCATATCCCGTAGGGTCGCTGTCCTCCACCCAGGCACCCAGGGCATAGGTATAGCCTTCGGCTGCCTTGGGCGCGTACCGGATCTTTTCGGCAGGGATCTGCAGCTTCCGCAGTTCGCGCACCGCCTCCGGGCTCAGTACCTGCTTCCCGTTGGCCATCCCCTCGTTCAGCAGCATGGCCATGAACCGGATAAAGTCGTCACCCGTGGTGCGGGCACCGCCCGAAGGGTTGGGACCGCTGCCGTCGGTGGTGCTGAAGGTGGTCTGGCGCATGCCGACGGGCCGGAACAGGCGCTGCTGGATCAGCATGTCAAATTTCTTTTTCGATACGATCTCCAGCACACGGGCGGCAATGGCCGGGCCCATATTGTTGTAGCGGAACTCGGTACCGGGGTTGGTCTGGATCTCCCGGGCGGCATAGGCATCCACTTCTTCTTCCAGCGAGGCATATTTTTTACGCTCCAGGGCTTTGGCCAGCGAGGCCGAAGAAGACTGGATCCCGTTCATATGGGTAAGGCAGGTGCGCAGGGTCACGTAGTTTTTACCGTATCTGGCAAAAGAGGGAATATACTGGCTCACCTTGTCATCGAGGTCCAGCTTGCCTTCGTCCACGAAGCTCATGACGAGGGCCGCTGTCAGCCACTGCGAGGCTACGGCAATGGGTGCCGGGGTGCGCGCGTTCATCGTGCCGGTCTCGCGCTTGTATACCAGGGTGTCGGTCCATACCAGCACGGCCACTTCCTCGCCCAGCTCCTTTATCTTGGACTGGACCAGTGCATCGAGGCCGGAATGACGGTCCGTTCCGAACTCTTTGGCGTTCCGGTTGATTTTCTGGGCCGAGCCGGACTGAAATAATAACAGGAAAAGGAGTACCGGACTGAAATTCAGGCAGTTGCGAAGGGTGGAAGCTGACATTATTTCGGGTAATTTTGGAATGGATTGTGATTTGATGCTTAGGGAACGTAAACCAAATAAACGGCATTGTATGAACTTATCCAATTTTACCATAAAAGCGGCGGAGGTGATCCAGGGGGCGCAGCAGATTGCCTACAACGGAGGCCACGCCAACATTGAAACGGAGCACCTGCTGAAGGCTTTGCTGGAACAGGAGGAGTCCCCCGTGGAGTACCTGCTGAAAAAGAACGCGGTCAATACCGCTCAGCTGGAAACCCGCCTGACCGAGGCAATGAACCGTCTGCCCAAGGTGAGCGGCGGCGACCCTGCCCAGTCGGTTTCCCGGGATACGAACAACGCCATCCTGCGCGCCGGTTCCCTCCTGAAAAGTTTCGGCGATGAATTCATCACACCCGAGCACCTGCTGCTGGCCCTTGTTCAGGGAAGCGACAATACCGGGAAGCTGCTGAAGGATTTCGGCCTGACCGAGAACGGCCTGACGGCTGCCATTAAAGAGTTGCGCAAAGGGTCGAACGTTACTTCCCAGACCCAGGAAACCCAGTTCAACACGCTCAACAAATACGCGAAGAACCTGAACGAGATGGCCCGCCAGGGCAAGCTCGACCCGGTGATCGGTCGCGACGAGGAGATTCGCCGCACGCTGCACATCCTGTCGCGCCGCTCGAAGAACAACCCGATCCTGGTCGGCGAACCGGGCGTGGGTAAGACCGCCATCGCCGAAGGCCTGGCGCACCGCATCGTGAACGGCGACGTGCCCGAGAACCTGAAAAGCAAGATCATTTACGGGCTCGACATGGGCCAGCTCATTGCCGGTGCCAAGTACAAGGGCGAGTTCGAAGAGCGCCTGAAAGGCGTGGTGAAAGAAGTGGCCACCAGCGAAGGCGAGATCATCCTGTTCATCGACGAGATCCATACCCTGGTGGGTGCGGGGGGCGGCGAAGGCGCCATGGATGCCGCCAACATCCTGAAGCCGGCCCTGGCCCGCGGCGAACTGCGCGCCATTGGTGCCACCACGCTGAACGAATACCAGAAATATTTCGAAAAGGATAAGGCCCTCGAGCGGCGCTTCCAGAAAGTAATGGTGGAAGAGCCGAATGCCGAGGACGCCATCTCCATCCTGCGCGGACTGAAAGACCGCTACGAAACGCACCACCATGTGCGGATCAAGGACGAAGCCATCATTGCCGCCGTGGAGCTGTCGCAGCGCTACGTTACCGACCGGTTCCTGCCCGACAAAGCCATCGACCTTATTGACGAAAGCGCGGCCAAGCTGCGCCTGGAGATGAACTCCATGCCCGAGGAGCTGGACGAACTGGAGCGCCGCATCCGTCAGCTGGAGATTGAGCGCGAGGCCATCAAGCGCGAGAACGATGAGGAAAAGCTGAAGGACCTCAACACCACCATCGCTAACCTGGCCGTCGAGCGGGATACCTTGAAGGCGAAGTGGAATGAAGAGAAAGAGATCGTGGAGAAGATCCAGAATGCAAAGGCCGAGATCGAGCGGCTGAAGCAGCAGGCCGAGCAGGCCGAGCGCGAAGGCGAGTACGGCAAGGTGGCTGAGATCCGCTACGGCCGCATCAAGGAGCAGGAAGCGGTGATTGCCGATTTCCAGAACCAGCTCAACGAGCTGGGCCAGCACAGCCGGCGCCTGATGAAAGAGGAAGTGGATGCCGAGGATATCGCCGAAAACGTGGCCAAGGCCACCGGCATCCCGGTGAGCAAGATGCTGCAGAGCGAGCGCGATAAATTACTGAACCTGGAGGAAGAGCTGCACCAGCGCGTGGTAGGCCAGGATGAAGCCATCATCGCCGTGGCCGATGCCGTGCGCCGCAGCCGGGCCGGCCTCAGCGATCCGCGCAAACCGATCGGATCCTTCATCTTCCTCGGTACGACCGGTGTGGGTAAGACGGAGCTGGCGAAGGCCCTGGCGGATTACCTGTTTGATGACGAAGCCATGCTCACCCGGATCGACATGAGCGAGTACCAGGAAAAGCACAGCGTCAGCCGGCTTGTGGGAGCCCCTCCCGGATACGTGGGTTATGACGAAGGCGGCCAGCTGACCGAAGCCGTACGCCGCAAGCCCTACCAGGTAGTGCTGCTCGACGAGATCGAGAAAGCCCACCCCGACGTCTGGAACATCATGCTCCAGGTGCTGGACGACGGCCGCCTGACCGACAACAAAGGCCGCGTGGTGAACTTCAAGAACACCATCATCATCATGACCTCGAACCTGGGCTCTGACATCATCCAGGAGAACTTCGAGGACGTGACGGAAAAGAATAAGGACGCGGTCGTGGAGCGCACGAAAGAAGAAGTGATGGCCCGGCTGCGCCAGACGATTCGGCCCGAGTTCCTCAACCGGGTGGACGAGATCATCCTGTTCCAGCCGCTGATGAAGTCCGAGATCCGGGGCATCATCCGCATCCAGCTCGAAGGGCTGAAGCAAATGGTCGGACAGAACGGAGGTATTCAACTACGGTTTTCCGATTACCTGCTGGACTACCTTTCCGAGAACGGCTTCGACCCGCAGTTCGGCGCCCGCCCGCTGAAGCGCCTCATTCAAAAAGAGATCGTGAACGGCTTGAGCCGCAAGATCCTGGCCGGCGCCATTGACAAGAACCACCCGGTGCTGGTGGACGTGTTCGATGGGGTGGTGGTGTTCCGCAATGATGTGGAACAACTGGAGAAGGTTTAAAGATTAAGGTTTGTAGTTTTTGGTTTGTGGGTTAAGGTTATCTAACGAAAGGCTCCTGCTGTGGCAGGAGCTTTTTTTTATGGGGCTGGCTTGGAGCTGCGCACATATAGGGGGTACCGGAGCTGCCGGTACAACCGGCGGGTTGATTTGGTTCCTCTGCTTCATTGCTTATCTTGGCTCCAAAAAAGATGCGGCGTCCCCTGAAGTGGTTCCTGATAGTTACCGTTATCCTGTTTGGCATTTGGGTGGTTGCACGGCTTACCCATGCCCTGCAATGGCATAGTGTTTCTTCGGGTGCCAACGAACCGGTGCTGAAGCAGGGGGAGCGTTTCTTTTCTTCGATGCTGGTGAAACCGGATCGCTTTGACCTTATTTGCTTCAAGGCTTATAAGGAACATTTTGGCCCGGGCATTTATACTTACCGGCTTTGCGGCCTGCCCGGCGACCGGGTGGAGATCCGGGAAGGCGTGCTTTATGTCAACGGGAAAAATGCCGATAAAGGCCGGAACCTGATACTCCCGTATGAGCTTTCCGTTGAAGATGCTGTTACGCTGGGCATCCGAGAGGAAGAACGCACTTTACTGGAAGGAGGCAAGAAAGTGATGGCTCATGTGGAGCGGAACAAAATAGCGGAAAGCCGGATCAATGCCCGGCGCATCATTCAGCCCAGATCGCAGCCGGAAGATTACATCGCCAAACGGTTCGGGTCGCCCTGGAACGGTGATCATTTTGGCCCAGTAACGGTGCCTCCCGGTCAGTATTTTTTGCTGGGCGATAACCGCTCGATGGCGGCCGATTCCCGTTATTATGGCTTTGTGCCCGTGCATGCTTTTATGGGGACCGTAATCGGTGAAGAATGAACATTTATAGCAAAATCAATAAAGCCCCGGAGTGTTCCGGGGCTTTCGCATTCAGGAAATAATCACGGCATCGCTTCAAACACTTAACTGCAGTTTTCCGCGCAGTACAACCTTGCGGTGGTGCAGGTAGTACGATCCGAAGATCAGTGCCAGGAACACCACCGGTGCACCGAAGGGCAGGCCCAGGGCGAGGTGGATGTAGATGGCCCCGATGATGTTGAACACCATGCCGGCATAGGCCCATTCCTTCACCCGGTTGCTTTGCGTTTGCAGGATGCCGATGGCGCCCGCGGCTTTGGCCACTCCGAGGAAGGGAATGAGGTAAGCGGGAAGGCCCATAAATTTGAAGCCCTGCACGATCTGTTCGTTACGCGTAAGGTACATGACGGCGCTCATGAGGAAACCCAGGGCTGTCAGGGCGGTGGCGATCCAGTAAAAGATATTTGTTCGTTTCATGGTCGATAGAATTTACAGCCAAACTAGACCGATATTCCACCCGTACGGCGACGCTATCCCGCCGGAAACCGGTTACCGGAAGGGTAGCGGTTACCTCCGGGTAACCGGGTTACCGATCTGCTCCGAGCATTCGTAACTTCCCTGTATGAAACAGGAACCCACCCTTTGCCCGAAGATGGCCGCCCGCGACCGCGAGTGCGCCCAGTTCATGATGGCGATGCGCGACGCCCTCGACATGCTCAGCGGTAAGTGGAAACTTCCGATTATCCTGGCGCTGACCTGGCGCAAATACCGGTTCAAGGAACTCGCCCGCGCCGTGGGCATCTCGCCCAAAATGCTGTCGAAGGAATTGAAGGACCTCGAACAGAACCAGCTCGTCGAACGGACGGTCTGGGACACCGCCCCGGTAACCGTGGAATATGCCATTACGCCCTACGGCCGCACCCTGAAGGAAGTGCTCCATTCCCTGGGCACCTGGGGCCAGCAGCACCGGAGGAGGATCATGTCGCGGGAAGCAGCGTGATGAGTGTGTGGCTTGGAGTTGGGTGTTTGGGGTTGGGGTTGATCAGTTGAGTGAGTTGAGCAGTTGAAAATATTCAATACTCAATATTCAATACGCAAAGTTCAAATGGGAAAACTTCATTCTGTTTGGCAGGTAGCGAAATATAAAATAGCCTGCGTTCGTACATCGTACATCTAACATCCTACATCGCAAGGCCTCTGGTTATCCTTTCTCTTCTCTTTGTGCCTTTGTGTCTTTGTGGTTCAAAAGCACGCTGCCTCCTTTGCTACCGCCCGCCCCTCAACTGGATCGCCGCATAATTCAGCGCGGAATCAAACCGGGCCTCGTAATCGCTGTTGACGCCCACGTAACCAATGTACAGGTTGGGGTAGCGGAGCTCCCGGTAAAAGCAGCCCGTGCTGTCCATTCCTTTGAAGATGAGCCCCCCGCGCAGGGAATCGGTTTTCGGCAGGTGCTGCCGGTGATCGATGTGCATGCTGGCGCCGAAGGGGCGGCTCGAAAGATAGATGAAGGTGCCCCCGCCGTAGTCGTACACGGTGCGGTTGCCGTCGGCATTCTGCTGCTGCTCCACCCGCTTCCAGCCCTTGGGCAGGACCAGTGTCACCGCCTTTCCTTCCGGCCCGGAGGTATACGGGTGCCGGCGGTAGCCGTTGAACAGCGAGCACGATGTGCACAGCAGCAGGAGAAAAGGAAGGAGCCTCATGTTTTTAGAAAGAGGTGGTTTCAAAAATTATGCTCGCACCCTGTCCTACCCCGACACACATGGTAGCCAGGCCGTACTTCGCCCCGCGGCGCCGGAGCTCGTGCACCAGCGTGGTGGACAGGCGCACGCCGCTGCAGCCCAGCGGGTGGCCGAGGGCAATGGCTCCGCCGTTTACGTTCACCCGCGCGGGATCGAGGCCCAGGTCGTGGATGCAGGCCAGCGACTGGGAAGCAAACGCCTCATTCAGTTCTACCAGGTCCATGTTGGCAATGGAAAGGCTGGCCCGGCGGAGGGCTTTCTGAGTGGCCGGCACCGGGCCCATGCCCATGATAGCCGGGTCCACGCCGGCCACGGCCATCGAAATGACTTTGGCCACCGGCTTCAGCCCGTATTTCAGCACCGCCTCCTCGCTGGCGAGAAGCAGGGCCGCGGCGCCGTCGTTGATGCCGGAGGCATTGCCGGCCGTGACCGTACCATCCGCCACGAAGGCCGGCTTCAGCGCTGCCAGCTTTTCGGGCGTGGTGCGCCGGGGATGCTCGTCCAGGTCCACCAGTGTGCTGCCGCCTTTTTCGCCGGGCACGGGCACCGCCACCAGTTCCTCTTTCCAGAGCCCCTTATCGCGGGCGGTGAAATATTTTTCCTGGGATTCAAAGGCAAAGCGGTCCTGCGCTTCGCGGCCGATCTTCCACTGGCGGGCTACGTTCTCGGCCGTTTCGCCCATGCTGTAGGGATAATGCACATCAGCCAGCTTGTTGTTGACAAAACGCCAGCCCAGCGTGGTATCGTACACCTCGGCCGTGCGCTGGAAGGGAGAAACGGCTTTCGGAAGTACAAAGGGGGCGCGGCTCATGCTTTCCACCCCGCAGGCGATGATGAGCTCGGCGTCTTCGGTCATGATCTGCCGGGCCCCGTCCATAATGGCCTGCAGTCCGGAAGCGCAGAGCCGGTTCACGGTATTGCCCGGCACGGTTACCGGCAGGCCGGCCAGGAGGGCCGCCAT
Source organism: Chitinophagaceae bacterium (assembly GCA_036263755.1). Lineage (GTDB taxonomy): Bacteria > Bacteroidota > Bacteroidia > Chitinophagales > Chitinophagaceae > Flavisolibacter. Next base: position 8,304 of record DATAGL010000739.1, read on the forward strand.
GCGGGCTACATTCCGGTTGTCCTCCCCGGCCTGGTTGGCGTCACCGGCAATCACATCCTCGATGGCCGCGGGGTCCACCTTCGGGTTGCGTTCGAGCAGAGCCTTTATCGTAAAGGCCAGCAGGTCGTCGGGGCGGACCGTGCTGAGGGCGCCGCCGTAGCGGCCGATGGGCGTGCGAACGGCATCGACCACATATACTGTTCTCATGGTGTGCAATTGATGATCGAGTGAACCTGCAAGTTACGGAGGGAAGGGAGGAGATGAATTGTTGAAGCGTTGAAAAGTTGAAAGGTTTAAAAGTTCGAAAGAGGGCGCAGGGGAAATGGTAAGTTAAGAAGGCGGGGCCGTTACTTCGGGGCCGCTGGGGGTGATTCCGGAACATTCTTGCGCAACCTGTCTCCTTGTTGCTCTTAGGAAAAGCCAAGCCTTGATCGCAGGGAGACGATCTCCGCCGTACGGCTGTTACCGTCCGGCCAGCTTCGTACTTTCTCCGGGAGTTGTTCGAGGATTGTTCGGGTCCACCCGAAGCAGTCTCGAACAAACCTCGAACAATCCTCGAAGAAAGCCTGCCCGGAATGAACGTGCAGATGAGGGAAAAGCACCGACCTGCTATCCCTTTTTCAACGGTGCAACCCTTCAACTGTTCAACTTCCCTTCCGCCAGGCGCCGGCGGATCCAGGCCACGGTCGTGCTCTGCTTGTCGCCAATGAGGAGCAGGTCACCCACTTCCACCTTGATGCGGACCACTTTTCCTTCGGCGTTCCGGGAAAAGTAGGCCATGCCGTTGTGCTCGGGCAGGGAAAAGGTATCACGGCTTACTTTGGTCATGGTAGCGGTGCCGATGCTGGAATTGGCGAAGAGCGCACCGTCGCGCAGGGTGATCTCCACGCTGGGTGTGGCGCTGCCTTCCGGGAAGGTATAGGTGCCGGTATAGACCGACAACGCCGTATCGGACTGAGCCGAAGCAAACAGAACCGCATTGAGCAGGAGGAGCAGGGAAAAGAATTTCTTCATACAGGTTGTTTAAGAAAAGATATAACAACGGGAATATACGTTACCCCTATCCTTTTAACAAAAAGGCACCCCTATTATTTTCTACCTTTGCGCCATGATTCAGCCGGCACAGAAAAATATCCGCCACCTTTCCTTAAGCGAGCTCGAGCAGTATTTCGAAACGCTGGGAGAAAAAAAGTTCAGGGCCCGCCAGGTATGGGAATGGCTCTGGACCCGGCAGGTGCATTCCTTTGCCGAAATGACCAACCTGAGCAAGGAACTGCGCCAGAAGCTGGGCGACCACTTCACCCTGCCCGCCCTGGCCGTGGACGCCACACAGCACAGCACTGACGGCACGCTGAAGTCGCGCTTCCGCACCCACGAGGGACACCTCTGCGAAGGCGTGCTCATTCCGACCGAATCGCGGTATACGGCCTGCGTTTCCTCGCAGATCGGCTGCTCCCTCTCCTGCCGCTTCTGCGCTACCGGGTATATCGAGCGGAAGCGCAACCTGGAAGCCGACGAGATCTTCGATGAGGCCGTGCTGCTGAACCGGCAGTGCCTCGAAGTGTACGGCAAGAAGCTCAGCAACATCGTGTTCATGGGTATGGGCGAGCCCCTGCTCAACTACCGCAACGTGCTGAAGGCCATCGAGCGCATTACGGCCGAGGACGGGCTGGGCATGAGCCCCCGCCGCATTACCGTATCCACGGCCGGCGTGGCCAAAATGATCCGCCAGCTCGGCGACGACGGCGTGCGGTTCAAGCTGGCCCTTTCGCTGCATGCCGCCAACGACACGAAGCGCAACGAGATCATGCCCATCAACGAGAGCAACAACCTGAAAGCCCTCGTGGACGCCCTGAATTATTTCTACCAGAAAACAAAAAGCGAGATCACGCTCGAATACATCCTGTTCAACAATTTCAACGACAGCATGAAGGACGCCGACGAGCTGATCCGGATCTACCGGCAGGTGCCTGCCGACCTCGTGAACATCATCGAGTACAACCCCATCGATTTCGCCACATTCACCAAGCCTTCCGAAGAGCGCATGACCGCCTTCATGGACTACCTCGAAAAAAACAAGGTCAACGCCCGCCTGCGCCGCAGCCGCGGTAAGGACATCGACGCCGCCTGCGGACAGCTGGCGAATAAGAACTGATCACAGATGGCGCAGATGAAACGCTGATGACACGGATGGGGTCATGGTCATAGGAAACTTCTTTTCTTTTTCTTACACCTTCTTCGATCGACATTCCTTGTTCGACTGTTCTGCGGTTCCCCGCCTCCGGCAGCCGGGTTGCACGCAAAGACGCTAAGATGCGCAAAGACGCAAAGGTTTTTATAAGGCACGCTCGGTTGATTTGAACATTGCGTATTGAGCATTGAATATTGCGTATTTCCCTTCCTGATCAACTGATCAACCATTCAACTCTATCCACCACCTCCCCCGTCTTTAACCTTAATTAACCGGTGCCGGTTAAACGTCGGGAATAGAGCCCGGTCTTATACCTGTTCGAGCCCCATAAAAAAACGAACAGTATACTTATATGAAAAGAATAGTTACCGGTGCACTTGCACTGATGATGATGACCGGAGCCGCACAGGCCCAGCAGCAGGAGGGTGGCCAGGCACCCCGTACCGAACACCGCAAAGGCCAGCATAAAGGCGACCGGTTCCAGAACCTGAACCTGACGGCCGACCAGCAGGTCCGCATGAAGGAAGCCCGCGAGGCCTACGCCAAAGCAGCGGCCGAGCTCAAAAAGCAGGACCAGCTGTCGGTTGCCGACATGCGCACCCGCCGCCAGGCCCTGCACCAGCAGTACCGCAACCAGGTGGCCTCCATCCTGACGAAGGAACAAAAGGACCAGCTGGCCCGACAGAAGGCTGAGTGGAAGCAGGAAGGCCGTGCCGGGAAAGGCGGGCAATTCGGAAACCGGGGCCACCGCAGCGACAGCAGCGCCGTACGCAGTGGTGCCGGCCGGAACTTCGGTGCCGACCTTAACCTGACCGCCGAACAAAAGGAACGTATGGACCAGCTGCGCGCTGCCTATCGCCCTCAATTCCAGGCCCTGCGCCAGGACCAAAGCCTGAGCGAAGCGCAGAAAAAGACCCGCTTTGCCGAACTGTCGCGCAAGCAGCGGGAAGAGCTGAAGGCCCTCCTTACCCCTGAGCAGGTTCAGAAGCTGGAATCGGCCCGCCAGAAGCGCGCCGCCCGCCATACCAAATAAGATTTAAGAAGCTCCTATGAGGACATGTCCGCCTTATCGGAAAACAAAGGGCCGTGCATCCGCACGGTCTTTTTTATTTTTGTGCTTCATCCTGTTGCAAAACAGCAAATCAACAACATGAAAAAGAAAACCGGATTCGAGAAGTTCTTTAAGGGAAAGAAGGCAGGCGCGGTAAAAGAAGAGCTCCGCCAGGAGAAGCGCAAGATCCGCAAGGAGCGGGAAGAAGAGATCGAAAAGAAGCGCGTGGAAAAGGCAAAGGTCAAAACGGCCAAGCCCGTTTACAACATTCCGGAAAAGGCGCCCGACGCCATGCCCCTGAACAAGTACATCGCCCACTGCGGTGTCTGCTCGCGCCGTGATGCCGTGGAAGTGATCAAAAGCGGGAAGGTCAAGGTAAACAATGTCGTGGTCACCGAACCCGGGCATAAGATCCAGCCGGGCGATACAGTCACCCATGCCGGTAAAAAGATCCAGCCGGTAAAAGGCCTGGTGTATATCCTGCTCAACAAGCCCAAAGACTACATCACCACGACGGACGACC
>DATAGL010000740.1:0-4285 GCA_036263755.1 Chitinophagaceae bacterium
TAAACCGGTTGTCTCCTTTCATGAAATTACCTGTATAAAGCTGAATGCCCGGCTCTTCGGTAAGTACTTCCATGGTAATTCCGCTTTTATCGCCGGTAGCCCGGGCTGCCAGGATCAGGCCCTGCCCTTCCTCCCGGTTCAAGACAAAATTGTGGTCGTAGCCGCAACCGTTAGCCAGTTGGTCATCTTCAGAATCGATCCGTGAACCAATGGCTTGCGGTTTCCGGAAGTCGAACGGGGTTCCATCTACCGGCCGCAGTTCACCAAAGGGAATGGACGTTTCATCCATCGGCGTAAAGCGATCTGCATTCAGGTGGAGGGTATGCTCCAGAATAGTGCCGCTCCCCTCCCCGTTCAGGTTGAAGTAGGCATGATTGGTCAGGTTCACTACGGTTGGGGCATCGGTTATTGCCTGGAAGGATAAACGGAGGTCATTCCCCTCCAGGTAAAAGCCCACCGTGGATTGGAGCCTGCCGGGATAGCCTTCTTCCCCGTCGGCCGCCACATAGCGGAATAGCAGGTGCTGCTCACCTGCTTCCAATACTTCCCATACCACGTACTGAAATCCCATCACACCGCCATGCAGGTGGTTCGGAGCGTTGTTGGTGGCCAGGGTGTAATCAGTACCGTCCAGCGAAAACCGGCCTTTGGCGATCCGGTTGGCATAGCGGCCGACCGTTGCCCCGTAATACGGCTCGCTGGCTTCCCGGTACTGCCGGACATTGTCAAATCCAACCACTACATCAATAGCTTCCTTTTCCCCACCTACCCATAACCCGACAATGCGGGCGCCAAAGCTGGTGATTGCTACGGTCAATGCTTCATTTTTCAGAAAAAAGAGATCGGCCGTACGGCCATCAATGGATTCCTGGAATGCGCTGCGCTGCAAGTGAATGTGCTTCATGTGAATGCCTCCTGTCTGAAGTTTATTGACGCAAAGGTCGGGTCAGGCTACAAGTTAACAAAGGCTTTTTGCTCGGCGAAAAACCGTTCCAGTGCATCATCCAGCCGGGGCAGTAAAGCTCCTTTCACCGAGCCCAGTACACTGTAGGCCGGACGTGGAGCCGGATAAGGAATGTCCTTGCGGGGCAGGGCATCGATCAGGCCCGTACGGAAACCGCCCTTACGCGCCGTTTCATAGGCAAGATCGGCCCAGGTAATGATGCCCTGGTTCGAAAGATGCCAGAGGCCACGTTCCCCATCAATCAACAGATCCAGCGCTGTATGTACCAGGTCGGGAACGTAAGTAGGCGAGATATAGATATCGTTGGCCGCAGTTACCGGTTCCTGCCGCGAAAGGTTGTCCAGCACGTTGTATACGAAATTGTAAGGATCCCAGGGGCCAAAAAACGCACTGGTGCGGATCACCAGGGTTTCCGGGTTTCCAGTGAGCACCAGCTGCTCCCCTTCCGCTTTGGAAGAGCCATATACATTCAGGGGATTGACGGCATCGGTTTCGATATAAGGCGCTCCCTTACGGCCGTCAAATACCTGATCCGTGGAAAAGGTAACCAGGCGGATGTTCCGCTTCCGGCAGGCTATGGACAGCAACTGCGGGCCGAGGGCATTTTCCCGGTAACACTTCTCCGTTTCTGATTGGGCATCATCAATCCGCACGTAACCGGCCGTATTGATCACGGCCCAGGGGCGTACTTCCTCCAGTACCTGCTCAATTACAGCAAGATTGGTGATATCACAATCTTCCCTTCCGGCCACGACAAAAGGAATGCACCTTCTTTCGCAGATCCGAGCAAAGGCCCTGCCCAATGTCCCGTTTTTCCCCAGGATCAGTAAAGGGCGGGATTTAACTTCCGGAATATCTGTAGTAACAGGAAGCGCGAGCGGCGGATTCAGGTAGCGGTCTTCCCGCAACCACCAGCCTTCGCTGTCGGCCAGGTGGTGCGTAAACTCCGGCTGGCATGCGGCGTCCCGTATAAAAGATGCCAGTGCCGTAGGCCTCGGCTGACCGCTGCGCAGGTCGAAGGCTCCCGGCTCGTAATCGCCACCCGGGCGGGTCAGCAGCCGGTTCCACCCATAAGAGCCCAGAAGCGCCCAGGCCGTTACTGCCTGGAGGTCCACACCTTGTGCTTTCAACGTATTACAGGCATCCCACACGTGCCGGAACCAGCGAAGCTGTTCCTCGCGGTGGCAGTGCAGGTGCACTTCGGTTACGGCCATCGGTAGGCCAAAACGGTCCCAAGCTTCCCGTAACAGCCGGGCTACTCCGCTTTCCACCTCCAGTTCTACGCGTACAGCCTCTACATCGGCGTAGCGGTGCCGGCCGTTGCCGCCAATGGTATGCGGCGGGTACAGGTGCGTCCGTTCATCGAGGAACCGTTCGGAAGTAACGTAATGATTGAAGCCTGCAAAACGGGGTGGAAACGGGTTTTCCAGGAAAAACTGCAGGTCCTTTTCCGGAATGTTCATCCGGCGCAGGTAGGTCCAGAGGTAATGCTGCTCATCCACGCGGCCGGTCAGGAAATCATAGGTCAGCCAACGGCGTTCATTTTCAAAGCGTGCCTGGTACTGCAGCTTTTTCGTACTGTAGGTTTTTCCGAGGTCTTCGGTCTGTACCAATTCGGCCTCCGGGTTGATCTTCCGGATCGCCTGCATGGCCAGCACCGTTCCCTTCAGTTCGTTGATCAGCATGCGCAAAAAGCTGCGGTCGTCCTTTTTATGAGGATACCAAAGACCGTACAGGCCGCTGAACCGGGCGGTAGTCAGGGGTTCATTAACGGGAGTATAATAGCGGATCCAGGGAAAAGCACGTGCGGCTTCTGCTGCATAGGCGGCAAGCTTTTCAGGGAAGGCCGGGTCGAGCATATCCGTATAAGAAGGCCCGCTGCCGTGGTGCAGCAGGCCTGCAATAACGTCGATGCCGCGAACCCGTAAAGCCTCCAGCCGCCTTGCGGAGTGGGACCAGTCTATTCCCTGGCCCTCCCGGGGCTGATGCTTTTCCCAGAGCAACGGGTACCGTATCTTCTTGATACCAAGCCCCGCAATCAGATCTATATCACTATCCCGGCCGTAGTGTCCGGAATAATCCAGTTGGTCAAAGTATTGATCGTGTACCCGGTTGATGGTGCATTCTATCCCGCCCCAGAGCTCAATGGGCTGATATGAAGCATTATTGTGCATACGGTGTCCTTTGGGCAGTTATGCCCGCGCGAAAAAGAGAAAAAGCCGGCAAGGGCCGGCTCAATGAATTATACATAAACTTTTCCGGAGACACTGGCCGAGGAAGTGGCTGCCGGCTGAACGGCCGGGGTGCACACCTGCTCGATCTGGCGGACCATCTGGCTCCAGGTACGATCCCAGGAGTTTCCGGCCAGGAACGCATCCACCTTGGTAAGCCAGGTCTTGCGGCGCTTCTTCTTCAGTTCGGCTTCTGCGCAACGGATGAATTCTTCCGGAGTAGATGCGATATGCACCAGCTTGTTATCTCCGTAAGGACGGACCACATCGCGGATCGGTGTCGAAATAACCGGCTTTCCGGCAGCCAGGTATTCCGGCGTCTTTGTGGGGCTGATGTATTTCGTGGATTCGTTCATGGCGAAGGGGATCATGGCTATGTCCCATCCGGCAATATAAGAAGGCAGTTCCTGGTAGTTTTTACCACCGAGATAGTGAATGTTCGGGAACTTCGGCAGCATGGCCGGGTCGATCTTCACAACAGGTCCGATCATCACGAATTGCCACTCAGGGCGGGCTTCTGCCACTTTAGCCACCAGGTCGATATCCATCCGCTCATCGATCACGCCGATAAAGCCGAACCGCGGGTGCGGAATGTGGGCCTGGTCGGCCGGAGACTCGGTGATGGTCCTTGCCGTACCGAAATGGGTTTTATCGATGCTGCTTGGGAAGGGATGAATGTTGTGGTGCCGGTCCTTCTTCGCTTCGTAGATGCTGAAGCCTCCGGTGAACACTACGTCCGCTTTATCCAGCAGGTCTTGTTCCTGCTGCTTCAGCTCGGCCGGTGCAAATTTGAAGGCAGCCAGTTCATCCATGCAATCATACACCGTAAATTCAGGTGCCATGTGCGTGGAGAACGGAAGGGCCATAGGCGTATAATACCAATGGAAATAACGGTTGATGTTCATCTGCGGATAAAGACCCGTAACCAGCCGCTTGAGGCGTTCGTTACGATCTTCCTCCAACCCGTTTTGCAGATGCGGAACCACAACGAACAGGTTTTTACTGTCCTGTGTTATATGCATTTTGTCCGGTGCATCATGGAACACAGGTTCCTCGATAAAGAAGACACGCGTGTGTTTCGCAAAGCGGC
>DATAGL010000741.1:0-3864 GCA_036263755.1 Chitinophagaceae bacterium
CACCCGTGGTGGTGTTGGTAAAGGTGACGGCAAGGGGGGCACAGCCGCCGGTTTTGGAAACGGTGAAGCGGGCGTTCAACTGGGACTGGCCCGCGAGGGGCAGGCACAAGGTCAGGAGCAGGGCGCTGTAAACAGCCCTCAGGGCGTTGGAAAGAAGCATATTCGGGTTCAAAAGGCGGACGGTCCGCAGAAAGTTTGGAATAGGGGGTGAAGATAGGGGGGCGGGGGTAGAACTGCAAGTAGGGGCCGCTTGTCGGGCCGGACGGTACGCCGCCCCGCCGGAAGGGCCTTCCGATCGGTCAGGAGGGACCCGCCGCCGCAAAAAGCATATATAAAAGTTTGAATTTGATTTTAAATGCCTTAGCTTAATAGCAGCGAAAGCCTCCTTCCCTATAAGCTGCTCCCGCCCTACTGACGGCTACCTTCAACTGCCTGCACCATGCGCTATACTGCTTTGCCCTCCCTGGAGGAAGTCATCCGTTCTACGGGTAATAACGGAGAATACACGCTGCGTCCCGTTTCCGTTCCCGTTAAAGGGGAACCGTTACAGCTCCAGGCGCTCTTCTGCACCCCCGTACGCCGCTCCGGCTATTATTTCGACCGCGCGCACCCGAAGGCCCGCATCGTGCTGCACTTCACGGCCGGGCAAACCCGCTCCGACCTGTTCACGATGACCACCCATAACCGGCATGTTTCCGTTCCGTTTGTCATTGCCCGCGACGGTACGATCTACCAGTTGTTCTCTTCCCGGTTCTGGTCGGGCCACATCGGCGCCGGCATCGGCAACCTTTCAGGGAACGCCCAGGACAAGGTGACCATCGGCATCGAGCTCTCCAACTATGGCTTCCTCACCCGCCAGGGCAATAACCTGGAAACGATCTATTCGCGGCTGCCCGACCGGGCCGGCCGGCCCGGACCGGTGGACGTTTACTGCTCCCTCGACGATACGGAAGCCTACCGGCAACTGGACGTTCCGTTCCGCAACCAGCGCTTTTACGCCACCCATACGCCGGCCCAGTACGAAAGCCTGATCATCCTGCTGCGCTACCTGACAGCCCAGTACGACATACCCCGGGCCTTTCTTCCGGAGCCACTCCGCTACACCGCCACCCGCGAGGTGCTTTCCTTCCGGGGCATTGTTTCGCACATCAATTACCGGGAGAACGGGAAGTGGGACATCGGGCCCGCTTTCGACTGGGCCCGGGTGATCGCCGGGGTCCAGGCCCCTGCCTTCCGGCCGGAGCTGGCGCCCGCTGCCGGCCGCACCCGTTCGGCCGGTGCCGAACCGCTGACTTCCGAAGCCGCGCTGGAATCCCTTCTGCCCCGGGCGAAGGACGCGGCGCAGGAAGAAGCCCCTTACGAAGAAATCAACGAATCGGAGAAAGCCGCGGCCGAAACGGAAAAGGCCGTCCCCCCTGTTTTTCCCCGGGGCATTGGCCTGGAAGAGACCCGTCCGGCCGGGAGTGCACCGCCGCCTCCGCAAGCTCCCACCGCCGCCCCGCCATTCTTTGAATATGGGTCCGGGGGCAGCGAGCGCAAAAGCCGGTTCCGGGAAGGGGCCTTCGGCGGCCGTGCGCCGGAATCCGCCGCCCCGCCGGCCGCTCCTTTCCGCGAAGGCCATATGGAGTACGATATTCCCGGCAACATGGCCGTGGGCCGGCACTACCGGTGCAAGGTGCAGATCGCCGGGGCCGAAGTGGCGGCCGCCCGGCTGAAGATCAGCGAGACCAGCATCGGGTCCGGCATCCTCGTGTCCGACGAAATGAGCGTTCGCCTCATCGATGCCACGGGCGACCACTTCGAAATCAATAGCCTCAGCAGCGAGCGCCAGGGCGTGCTGCCCGGCGAGATCACCGCCTGGTCGTTCAGTGTGTGCCCCGCCCTTGCCGGCAAGCATTCCCTGCTGCTGCGCGTGACGGTGCACCTGCAGGACCGCAACAAGGACCTCGACATCCTCGAAAAGCAGGTGGTGGTTACCGCAGACGCGGAAGAAGGGCCCGGTGGCGGAAAGGGCATCCAGCGCATCCTGTTCCTGGCGGCCAACCCCGACGATACCTCCCGGCTGCGTCTCGGTGCCGAATCCCGCGAGATCCAGCAGGAGCTGGCCATGGCGGCCGACCTGCGGATCGCCTTTACCATGAACATGGCCGTCACGCCCCGCACCCTCATGCGGAATATTATGCAGGAGAAGCCGCACATCGTTCATTTTTCCGGCCATGGCGAAACCGAAGGCCTCTGCCTGGAGACCGAGGAAGGTGTGAGCCGGCTCGTGGACGAGATCACCCTTGGCTCCCTGTTCTCGCATTTCGATGAAACCGTGCAGTGCGTGGTGCTGAACGCCTGTTATTCGCAAAACCAGGCCGAAGCCATCAGCAGGCATATTCCCTACGTGATCGGCATGACGCGGTCCATCGAGGACAAGGCGGCCATTGCTTTTTCCATCGGGTTTTACATGGCCATTGCCGACGGCCGGGGCATCCCCGACGCCTACGACCTGGGCATTTCCTATATGCGCCTGGAAACCCCCGGCGAAGCCGGCGTGCCGGTGCTCCTCAGCACCCAGCCATCGGACGCGCACCGCTGAAATCAACCTTCACCCCTAAAAATAGAAGCCATGGAAGCAACACTGACCCCCACCGATCCTGCCCGGTATGTATCCGGACTGGAAATTGCCGAACCCGAAGCCCTGTTCCCCGTTGTGCGGACCCGGGGCCTCACGGAAACCACCGTGGACGCCCTGGTGGCGGAAGGCACCGAGCAGGCCTTTATCTCCGACAAAAGCCTCGTGTCCTTTGTGGCGGAGGTGGGCGGCCAGAACCGCAAGGACGTGATCAACTCCACGCTGCTGGCCCAGCTGGCAGCCAACAAGAAGTTTTCCCTCGAAAACGATATGAAAGGCTGGTACGACGCCTTCATCGACGTGCTCAGTAAACTCGGCTGGGTGATGGAAGAGGCCGAGATCAATACCTTCAACGCGCGGGAAGACCTCGTGGAAGTGGAATCGGTGATCATCGACATCCTCACCGCGGCCTTCGGCGCCAAATACATCGACATCATCAAGAACACGCTGAACTCCCTCAAAAAACTGAGCGATTCGGACGACAAGCGGTTCAAGGTTTTCGAAAAGAACACGCAGACCGTCACCAAGGGCTGCTTCCAGATTGCCCTGGCCGTGGAGCAGGACGGGGTGGTATCCATGCAGCTGGGCACCTTCCTGCTCACCTCCTCCACCACGATGAAAAAGATCCTCTTCGTCCGGATCCATAAAGCCACGACGCGGCTGGACTATTCTTCGCGCACGGGTACGTTCAACACGGACATCTATGCCACGGCCCGGCAGGCGGTGACCGAAAAGCTGAGCAAGGATATTCAAAGCTTCGTGGCCGAGCTGGAAATTTAACCGCGCTGCACCGCGCCCGGTCTTCCTCATTTTACCACTCCTCAAACTCCTGTTATGGCCCAACGAAGCCTCTATGCTACCCTCATCGGGATCAATGCCTACCCGCAGAACCCGCTGGGCGGCTGCATCAAAGATGTGCTGGACATTGACCTCCTGCTCCGCGAGCAGTGCGCGCAGCAGGACGGCCTGCGCTACGCCCCGGCTTATTTCCTTGCCCCGAATAAAACCGACGAAACCCGGATCCGGCAGTACGAAGAAGGCCGGAAGCTGTCGCTGAACCCGCGGCCGGCCACCTTTGCCGCCATCACCGGGGAGGCCTTCGCCCACCTCAAAGAGGCAAAGAGCGGGGATGTGGTGGTGCTGTATTACAGCGGGCACGGTTCGCAGGCCGAGGCCCCGGAGGAATTCTGGCATACGAAGCCCGACCGGCAGAACGAAACCCTGGTCTGCGCCGACAGCCGCGA
>DATAGL010000742.1:0-1523 GCA_036263755.1 Chitinophagaceae bacterium
CGTGAGCCATAGACACCATCTGCGAAACAGAGATCGTCATTCCTATTCCGATTACAAACGGAATATTCATTGCACTGATAACAAGCGATGTTGCCGCCAGATGTTTGTAGCTGATCGCGCCTACCATTGCCGAATCAATAATGTGCAGGGCCATTTGAGCAAGTTCCCCAATAATGATGGGCAATGCCAGCTTTATGGTATTTGCTGCTTCCTTTCTCATGGCCATTTTTTCGGGACGCGAAGGTAGGGGAAACGGCGGTAGGCGGGAAGCCGTCTTTTTACCTAATTTCAGACGTCAATTTTCACATGCACATGGATAAAGAACTGCGAAGCCAAAACTGGTTCGGGAAAAAAGGAAAGGATGGGTTTATCTACCGCGCCTGGATGCGCAACCAGGGTATCCCGTCGTATGAATTTAAAGGCAAGCCCGTAATTGGTATTTGCAACACCTGGTCGGAACTGACTCCCTGCAATGCGCATTTCCGGGATCTTGCAGAATCGGTTAAGCGGGGCGTTCTGGAGGCAGGAGGATTTCCTGTTGAGTTTCCGGTAATGTCGCTCGGCGAAACGCTTATGAAACCGACGGCTATGCTTTTCAGAAATCTGGCCAGTATGGACGTGGAAGAATCTATCCGTGCAAACCCCATAGATGGTGTGGTGTTGCTTTGCGGATGCGATAAAACAACACCATCATTGGTGATGGGCGCCTGCAGTGTTAATATTCCAACCATCGTTGTTTCCGGTGGACCCATGCTCACAGGAAAGTATCGCGGAAAAAACATCGGCACATCGGACATATGGCGTTTCGCCGATCATCTTCGCTCCGGAATAATAACCGAAGAAGAATTGAACCTTGCAGAAGCCGGTTTGTGCAGAAGTGCCGGTCACTGTGCCGTAATGGGAACAGCGTCATCAATGGCCTGCATGGTAGAGGCGCTTGGACTTTCTCTTCCGGAAAATGCCGCTATTCCCGGCGCCGATGCTACACGCAAAGTTCTTGCTCAGCTTTCAGGCGTTCGGATCGTGGGGATGGTGAAAGATGACTTGAAGCTTTCCGATATACTCGTTCGCAAAGCCTTTGAAAACGCGATTAAAGTAAATGCGGCAATAGGAGGGTCCACGAATTTTGTCATTCACCTACTCGCGATCGCAGGCAGGATCGGAGTTGATTTGAATATCGACGACTTTGATAGGCTATCCATGGATACTCCCCTGATCACAAATCTTCAGCCGTCGGGCGACTATTTCATGGAAGATCTGTATTACGCCGGTGGATTACCCGCAGTGATGAAAGAATTGCTTCCATTTCTTCACCAGGATGTAATAACAGCAAATGGCAGGACCGTCAAAGAAAATGTTTCGACCGCGGCAGGCATTAATCCCGATGTGATCAGCTCTATAGATAAACCTTTTAAAAAGTCATCCGGCGTGATCGTGCTCAAAGGAAACTTATGCCCGGATGGTGCAATACTTAAACCAAATGCGGCGAGTGCAGAACTTTTGCAACACAAGGGGAAAGCGGT
>DATAGL010000743.1:0-2276 GCA_036263755.1 Chitinophagaceae bacterium
AGGTGCCGGCCATTGAGCCGGAAGCCCTGGCGCAGGCCCTGGTGGCACGCAACAACACGCCCCCGGCACAGGCAGGCATCACCGCCCGCATTGCCGAGGGCAATTACCGCGAAGCCCTCCACCTGCTGCAGCATTCCGACCAGGATTTCTACCAGCTGCTGCGCGACTGGCTCAATGCCACCCTGAAAAACCAGCCGCTGGCCTATGCCAAACCCATTGAAGAGATCAGCCGAATGGGCCGCGAAAACCAGAAGCAGTTCCTGCGCTACTTCACGCACCTGCTCGAAGGGGCCGTACGCCTCCGGGCCCTGGCGGCCGCCGGCCGCGAAGAAGAAGTGCTGTCGCTCTTCTCCGAATCGGAGCGCGAGTTCGTACCCCGCCTCAACCGGGTATGCACCCTCGAGCAGCTGGAAGCCATCGGCGACGAGCTGGATAAGGCCGCTTATTACATCGAGCGGAACGCCCATTCGAAGATCCTCTTTCACGCCCTGACCATCAAAATCTTCCAGATTGTTAAAAACAACCGGGTCCTGACGGCCTGAAAGAGCTCAGTGTCAATGGTGGAATAAAAAAATTATATTTGCAAGGACCTCCGGGTCTCAACATATATTTCGAGGAACAGGCTTGTGGCGATGAAACGTATCGCAGCTTTTGATGACACAACTCAGGATAGAACGCTGATCTATATATTTATCCTCCGTAAGATTGCTTGTGCACAGGCCCTTCGGGTCTTCTTTCCCGTGTGCTCGCAACGGTGTTTCATCTGCTGCCGCTGCCCCAGGCCCCTATTTTTAACCTTTAGAACCATGAATCTATAGTATGGGATGTGGAAACTGTGGCACGGGCAGTAAACCGGGCGGCTGTAAAAGCCATGGCAGCTGCGGTACCAACAGCTGCAACCGGATGAACGCCTACGACTGGCTGGTCAATCTGCCGATTGCCGATGCCGACGATGTGTGCCGGATCATAGAAGTTAGTTTTAACCAGGGCAGCCGCAAGGATTTTTACCGCAACGGCACCCTTCAGAACCTCGAAAAAGGGGACCTGATCGCCGTGGAAGGCGTCAGCGGTTTTGATGTGGGCGAAGTGTCGCTGACCGGCGAGATTGTCCGGCTCCAGCTAAAGAAAAAGGGGGTGGACGAATTCAACCCCGAGCTGAAGAAAGTGCTCCGCCGGGCCTCCGACCGCGACATTGACGTCTGGAAGACCAACAAGGCCCGCGAAAAAGAAGCCCTGATCCGCAGCCGGGCCATTGCCCGCCAGCTGCGCCTGAACATGAAGATGAGCGAGGTGGAGATCCAGGCCGACGGACGCAAAGCCACCTTCTTTTATATCGCCGACGACCGCGTGGACTTCCGCGAGCTGATCAAGATCTACGCTTCCGAATTCAAGGTAAAAGTGGAAATGCGCCAGATCGGCGCCCGCCAGGAATCGGCCAAGGTCGGGGGCATCGGCTCCTGCGGCCGCGAGCTCTGCTGCGCCACCTGGCTGACCGATTTCAAATCGGTGAACACGGCCGCCGCCCGCTACCAGAACCTGTCGATCAACCAGACGAAGCTCAGCGGCCAGTGCGGACGCCTGAAGTGCTGCCTGAACTACGAGCTCGACACCTACCTCGATGCCCTGCAGGGCTTCCCGGAAAATGCCGACATCCTGCAGGTAGCCGCCGGCACCGCCACCCTGATCAAGAAAGACATCTTCAAGAACCTCATGTGGTACGTGCTGCCCAACAGCAACAAACAATACCCCCTGACCATCGAGCGGGTCCGCAAGATCCGGTCGCTGAACCAGAAAAACGTGGTCCCGGAAGAGCTGGAAGCCGTGGAAGTAACCAGTACGAAGCCGAAAGAAGTGGAACCTGAATTTGTGGATGTGGTCGGTCATATCTCCCTGCGCTCGCTGGAGAAGAACGATAAAAAACGCCGCCAGCAACGGCAGCAGGGCCAGCAGCAGGGCAAAGGTGCCCTTCCGGCACCGCGCCAGGGCGGCGGTATCCGTCCCCAGGGCAGCGGCCCCTCCCGGGAGCGACCGCAAGGCGGCAACAACGCACAGGGTGGGGGACAAAACCAGCAGCGCCAGCAGCCACGCCCCCAGGGCCAGGCCCCGCAGAAAGGCGGAAACGGCCAGCAGCCCGGCGGCAATAAAGGCGGCGGTCAGCCGCGGCCGCAAGGCAACCGGCCTCCCGGCGGCGGACAGCAGCCAAAGGCAGGCGGGCGTCCCCCGGGCGGTAACCGTCCTCCAAAGGAAAACGGTACTCCTCCCCCCGATAAAACGGC
>DATAGL010000744.1:0-3560 GCA_036263755.1 Chitinophagaceae bacterium
CTTTCTTCTGCGCATGCAGGTATTCCACCAGGTCCACCAGTTCCTGCTGGGTCATTGACTGCTGCAGGCCGGAGGGCATCATGGAGTTTTCCATACGCTTGCGCGACTGGATTTCCCGTTTGTCCAACTGTTTTTTGGAACCGCCCGGTAACAGTAATTCTACCGTATCATCGGTTTCGCTGGAAATGATGCCGGCCATCTGGGAACCGTCTTTCATCCGGAACACCACGCCCTCGTAACCGAAAGAGATTCCGGCATCCGGGTGGATGATTGCCAGGTACAGCGCTTCCTTTGTCAGCTTGCTGCCGATCAGGGTAAGCGCCGGCCCGAAGGCCGCCCCATCCCCGCCCACTTTATGGCAGGTGGCGCAGGAACGCTGGAATACCGGCCGGCCGGCTTCTGCTTTTCCTGTGCGCTTGGCCAGGTCGGAAATGGGCGGAAGGGTTCCGCTTCTGGCGGCCCCGGTATTCAGGTATTTAAGGGCTTCCTGCCGGATGTCTTTGCGGTAGGTACTGCCGAGGGCCACAGCCGCTGTAGGCTCGAGTTCTTTCGGCAGCTGCCGCGCCTTGATCAGTTCCAGTAACCGCTCCGATTCGCCCCAGCCGGCCGCCAGGCTCTTTACCGCTTCTTCCCGCAGGGGCATCGGCACTCCGGGATCACGGATCAGCCCCAGCATCAGGACCACAGCTTCATGCGAACCGGCCCCGCCCAGCACTTTCATGACCTGGGCCGACCGGGCATCATTTTGGGCGATGGCTTTGCGGAACAGCGGTGCACCTCCGGACTTCAACAGCAGGCCGGCTGCTTCTTCGCCCAAAGAGGAATCGGAAAACTGCAGGGCCATTTGGAATAAATGATCATTCTGGTTTTTAAGCCCGTACCGGCCGGTCAGGTCCAGGAAATCCTGCGTACCCTGCACGGAGGCCAGTATTTCATTCAGCACCGCTTTTGCCTTTGGCGAACGGGCCAGGGCTTCCGGTGACAGGTGGTTCAGTGCCAGGGTTTGTATCTCTTTGGATTTGGGTCCCCCGTCTTCGAGCAGCGCCAGCAGGACCGCTTCTTTCGAAGGGTCTTTTATGAAGTCAAATGCCCTGAAATATTTTGCCCGGTCATTGTTTCCGACAGAAGCATCGGTTATTCCCGCCGCCAGGTGCGGCAGGGCTTTCCCGCTGCGGGCCCGCCACAGAATATCACGCCCGGCCGGCTGCTTAACGTTGTCTCCTGCCCTGGCCATCCAGGCATCCAGGAAGGCATCCCATTGGCCGTCCGCCCCAATGCCCAGGGCTTCCAGGTACCAGCGGTCTTTTCCATCGTATTGAAGGGCCAGTTCGGTCCAGACTGCAGCAGCTTCCGCCGACCGGTTATGGCGCAGCGCTAGGGCCACTTCCCGGCGAACCGCCGGGTCTTTGTCGGCAGCCAATGCCTTCAGGTAAGGCATTATTTCCGGGCGCAGCTGCCGGGCGGCACGCAGTCCGGTGATGCGGATGTCGGCATCCCCGTCTTTCAGGGCTTGTTGGAGGTATGTTTCGCCCTTCCCGGGAATCCGGGCCAGGAGCCAAAGTGCCCGGGCCCGCTGACGGGCATCCTTACCGGCAAAAAGCGGCTGCAATACCGGCTCGGCCTGCGCACCCATGGCATGGAGAGCTGTCCAGCCCAGGTAACGGGTGGCCCCGTTCGGGTTGAGCAGCGCCTGTACCGCTCCTTCTGGTGTGGTTACTGCGGCCGGTTTTACTTTATAGCCAGTGTTGCCTTTCGGTGTAAGGCGGTAAATCCGGCCCCGGTTCAGGTCACCCATCTGGTGGCCGCCCACGCCCGGGTCGTACCAGTCGGCCACAAACAGGGAGCCATCCGGCGCGGCGCACACATCAATGGGCCGGAACCACTGGTCGCGGGTGCCGGTGAGCAGGGGGCGTATTTCTGCGGTATACCCGGCACCGCTTTTCTGTACCGGGTAAGCCCGGACAATATTGTTGCCGGCATCGCAATGGATAACCTGGTTGCGGAAAGCTTCCGGCAGCAGGCTGCCTTCATAAACCGTAAGCCCCGCGGGAGAACCCGCACCGGTAAACAGGAGGTTGGGGATGGAACCGGGGTCATTCTGATGCCAGTGACGCTTCGGGATTTCGGCCTCCATGTTGGTGCGGCGGGCCCGCCAGCCTGCGCCGGTGAGTTCATCGGTATAGCCGTAGTTGCCGTATTCCATCACGTAGTTGATCCGAGTGCTCTGGTTGCCGTCGTCATCATTATCGGACTGCCAGACCGTACCGAAGGCATCGGTATCGGCTTCGTAGTTATTTCGGAAATTATGACCCAGCACTTCGAGCCCGGTACCGTCCGGGTTGATGCGGAATACCATCCCCATGCGGTACGGCGCTCCTTTATCCGTTACGGCCACCCCGTCTTTGTCGGTCAGCACTTTTCCGTGCTTGTCCATCAGCTGCTGACCTTCGTTGCCGAAGTTGAAGTAATAGCGGCCGTCGGGACCAAACGTGAATGCATGAATGGCATGGTCATGCTGTTCGCCGCCCACATGCGTAAAGAGGAGCTCCTTTTTATCAGGCCGGTCATCGCCGTTGGTATCGGTAAATACAAATACGTTGGGACTGCAGGAAACAATCACCTTATTCCCGAACACTGCGATGCCCAGGGCTGCATTCACATCAGTGCCCTGGTAAAATACTTTAGATGTGTCGGCCCTGCCGTCGCCATTGGTGTCTTCCAGGATCAGGATGCGGTCGCCTTCCGCGCGCTCGGGGTTATCCGGGTTGAGCTCGTTGCGGTAATTGAAGGCTTCACACACCCAAACCCGACCGCGGGCATCCACATCAATGTTTGTGGGATTGCCCATCATAGGTTCTGATGCAAAAAGGGTGGCTTCCATGCCTTCCGCTACATCCAGCCCGGCCAGTGCATGCTTCGGGAGCCGCTGCTCATCTTCGGATAACCGGGCATAGGCACTGTCGTTTTCAGCAGTGTGGGAAGCCACATCCGAACGGCAACCGGAAAAGGCAAGGGTTGCGCAGGCAACAGGGAACAATAAGTATTTCATACAGCAAGTGGGTTATGTTTCCAGGTGGCGTGTTTCAGGCCCTCCCGGAAGTTAAGAAAAGGACCGGATGCCGCCAATTGCTTCGGCCCTTCCGGTGCGGCGCGAGCGTTCTCTTCTTCCGGAATGCCATCCGGCAGAAGAGATATAAGTGGCTGCGCCGGAATTACTGCACCACGAACCGGTACACGCCCGAACCCAGTTCAGCAGCCACGTAACCTGCTCCGGATTCTTTTACCCGGATTTCTTTGGATGCGGACAAGGCCGAGCCGCCCTCCGTTACCTGCCCTGCGGATGATGCCGGTATGTGTACGGTAGCCCGGGTATTGGCCGGGATCTCCACCGTAAACAACAAGCGGCCGCCTTCCCGGTTCCAGGCAGAAGAAACCTTTCCGTAATACGTATCCAATGCAGCGGAGGCCTGGGTCAGTCCGCCTCCGATGTGCGGACGAATAATAATGCGCTTATAACCGGGTGCCGATTCGTCGGTATCAATTCCGGCCATGACACGGTA
>DATAGL010000745.1:0-1736 GCA_036263755.1 Chitinophagaceae bacterium
CGAATGGGAAATGCCCTTTGAGCCTGTGTATCATGTGAACGGCTTCGACTACGCGCCGATGCCGGTGATCACGATGCGGGAACCGAAGAAGGTGCAGGCCTACCTGTGGGGCCTCATCCCGCACTGGGTAAAAACGATGGCCGAAGCCGGCAAGCTGCGGGCCCAGACACTGAATGCCCGGGCCGAAACCCTGTTTGAGAAACCGGCCTTCCGCACCTATGTCCAGCAGAACCGCTGCCTCGTGCTGGCCGACGGCTTTTTCGAGTGGATGGAATTCCAGAAAAAGAAATACCCGCACTACGTGCACCTAGAGGGCGCTTCGGTGTTTGCCTTCGCCGGCCTGTACAGCCACTGGACCGACAAGGAGACCGGTGAGCTGTTCCGCACCTTTACGGTCATCACCACCGATGCCAACCCGCTGATGGCCCGCATCCACAACACGAAGAAGCGGATGCCCGTGATCCTGCCGCACGACCTCTGGAACACCTGGCTGGATCCCCTGCTCACCCGCGAGCAGATCCACGACCTCCTGCTGCCCTGCCCCGATGCCGGCATGAGCGCCTATCCCATCTCCCGCCTCATCACCACCCGCGGCGCCGACACCAACGTGCCGGAGATCCGGGAGCAGGCGCTGTATCCGGAACTGGCGCTGGCGTGAGGAGCAAGTTGAAAAGTTGAACGGTTTACAAGTTGATCAACGGTAAGGTTTGCACGGAGAAATATTCAATACTCAATGTTCAATACTCAAGCTTCATCGAATAAACGCTCAGACGCAAGTTAATGCACCTTCCGGCAGAAAGCATCCGGCTGTCCGGCGCTCCGCTTCCCTTGATTATTGAGTATTGAACATTGAGTATTGAATATGTCCTGATCAACATTTCAACTGGTCAACCTATCAACTCCCAATTCCTCCTCATGCAAACAGCTCCCCCTGCCGCACCTCCGTTTCCTGGCTCATGAACTCCATGCGGCGGAGCACCTCAAAGCGCTGGGAAATATGCGAGCGGCGCAGCAGCAGCATCGAATCGGCGATGAAGCGGCCGGTGAAGGCGCTGTGCTCGCACTCCAGCCACATGCGGATGAACTCCATGGGCCGCAGGCGCTGGGCAATGAGCAGGTGCGGCTCGTTGATGAAATGCGGCTCGTGCTGCGGGATGTTCATCAGCCACTTCGCTTTCTTGATGGACTTGACCAGTTCGTGGAAAGGGCTTTTCGTCAGCACATCCAGGTAAATGGTGTGCGAAGGGTAGGCGGCAAAGCCCTGGATCTCCACCTTGAACGGATTGGCCGACAGGGCCACCTGCTGCAGGCGCTCGGTCAGGCGGGCCTCCACTTTCTCGAAGGCATGGCACTTGAGCACCGTCAGGCTGGGCTTCAGATCGAAGCCCATTTTTACTTTATGCCGCTCGTGCAGCGTGGCGCGCAGCCCGTGGATGCGCTCCTGAAGGGCTTCGGAAAGGGGGACGACGAGGCGGTACTCGTGGATGCGGTAACCGGGGATTGTGGGGAGGGCACTCATATCGTTGGTTTTTTGAATGGGGATAACCTAATTTTATTAGTACCAAATTACTAAATAATTTAGTACCGCAAAACCAACATGTATGGAAGGATCCGAATTTTATTATGCCGCCTACCGGGGCTCGAAGGATTTCAGCCAGCAGCAGGTGCCTACCGCCAACGCCACGGGCTTCAGCGCAGCGGCCGACGACTATGCCGAGCGGGGCATCGACCTCAAC
>DATAGL010000746.1:0-3299 GCA_036263755.1 Chitinophagaceae bacterium
GGCATCCTCCGCTTCCTGGAGGCGGCGGAAAAAAGCGGGCACGAATGGCACAGCATCATGGTGCTCCGCCACGGAAAGGTAGTGGCCGAGGGCTGGTGGAATCCCTACCGCCCTGACCTTCCCCATACGATGTATTCGGTGAGCAAAAGCTTTACGGCCACGGCGGTCGGTTTTGCCGTGGCAGAAAAAAAGCTGTCCGTGGACGATCAGGTGCTTTCGTTTTTCCCGGAGGAAGCCCCCGCCCAGGCCTCCCCGAACCTTGCCCGGCTCCGCGTCCGCGACCTGCTGACCATGACGGCCGGGCAGCAGCCCGACCCTACCGGCCGGGTCATCCGCGAACAGAACTGGGTGCGCGCCTTCCTGAACACGCCGGTGCTGCACGAGCCGGGCTCCCGGTTCCTCTATAATTCCGCCGCCACCTACATGCTCTCGGCCATTGTGCAGAAGGTCACCGGCCAAAAGCTCATCGACTACCTCCGGCCCCGACTCTTCGACCCCCTGGGCATCCGGGACATCGACTGGGAAACCGATCCGGCGGGCATCAACGTGGGCGGCTGGGGCCTGCGGCTGAAGACGGAAGACATGGCCCGGTTCGGACAGCTTTTCCTGCAAAAGGGAAACTGGAACGGAAAGCAGCTCCTGCCGGCCGGCTGGGTGGCCGAAGCCACCACGCTGAAGATCGAACAGGAGCCGAATGCGTCGAAGGGGAGGAAGGATTCCAGCGACTGGCTCCAGGGATACGCTTACCAGATGTGGCGCAGCCGGAACCAATCGTACCGGGGCGACGGCGCCTTCGGGCAGTACATCCTCGTGCTTCCCGAAAAGGACGCCGTGATCGTGGCCACGGCCGAAACCTCCGATATGCAGGGCGAGCTGAACCTCATCTGGGAACACCTGCTGCCGGCTTTGAAGGATGCGCCCCTCCCGGCAGACCGGGCGGCCCAGGGACGGCTGAAAGAAAAGCTGGCGGCCCTCGCACTTCCGGTGCCCGGGTCGAAGAGCAGCGGCCGGGAAGCGGCGGTTTCCGGAAGGCCGTTTACCATGATCACCGACCGCGGGCTGGAGCGCGTATCGCTGGAGTTCAAGGACGGGACCTGCCGCCTGCTGCTGGATACCGACTCCGCCGATCACCACCTCTATTTCGCCCGCGAAGGCTGGAAGCCGGGCGAAACCACGCGGTACGGTCCTTACCTCGTGGCCGGTGCCGCCAACAACCGGCGCGGCCTTCTGCCCTTCCGCGTGGCCGGGCACTATGCCTGGACCGACAGCCAGACCGTGGAGCTGACGCTGCGCTATACTGAAAGCCCCCACACCGAAACGATCCGGTGCAGCTTCACGGGCGACAAGATAAGTGTGGACTTCATCCACCTGTTCAACCGGTCGGCCCGGCGCCGCCTGCATACGGGTATTGCCGCACCTGCGCCGGCGGCCCCGGCCCGCCTCGTGGTGCGCGGCGACGACATGGGCTTTTCGCACGCGGCCAACCTGGCCCTGGTCAAAGCCTACCAGGAAGGGATCGAAACCTCCATCGAAGTGATCGCGCCTTCCCCCTGGTTCCCCGAAGCCGTGCAGCTGCTGCGGCAGTACCCGGGGGTGGACGTAGGCCTGCATTTTGCCCTGACCAGCGAATGGGACGCGGTGAAATGGCGGCCCCTCACCGAAGCACCCAGCCTGCGCAATGCCGACGGTTATTTCTACCCCATGATCTACCCGAACAAAAACTACCCGAGGCAGGCCCTGATGGACAACCCTTGGAACCTGGCGGATATCGAAAAAGAACTGCGCGCCCAGATCGAGCTGGCGAAAAAACACATTCCCCGCCTGAGCCATATTTCCGGTCATATGAACAGCACCGGCTTTTCGCCCGAGGTGCGCGCCCTCTGCGCCCGTGTGGCCAAGGAATACAACCTGCCGCTGGTGGATGTGGACCCCGAAAAGAACCTGCAGGCCACCTATACCGGTTTTCCCTTCCGGAACAAAACCACCGAGGAGCGGATCGAGGCCTTTATCCGCATGCTCGACGGGCTGGAAGGAGGAAAGACCTATGTGTTCGTGGAGCACCCGGGGCTGGACGATCCCGAGCTGCGCGCCATCTCCCACATCGGGTACGAGGATGTGGCGCAGGAGCGGCAGGATGTGACCACGCTTTTTACCCATGAACGGGTGAAGGAAGCCCTGGTGCGCAAAGGCATCCGCCTGGTCAGCTATAAAGACGTGATCAGCGGGCTGAAATAAAGCAATCCGGAAACCATCAACCCCCGTGCATGAGCAAGCCTTTTCTTTTTTGTTTCCTTCTGTGGCTGGTGCCGGCGCATCCTTCCTTTGGCCAGGTTACCTGGCGCAAGGTGCGGGAAGAGCTGATCGTGGCGCAGCCCGCTTTTGCCCAGTGCCATGCCTCCACGATCCTGGAGATAAGCCCGGAGCGCCGCCTCGCCGCTTTTTTCGCAGGTCCCCATGAGGGCCACCAGGACGTGGGCATCTGGCTGGCGGTGGAGCAGGAGGGTACCTGGCTGCCGCCGGTGGTGGTGGCTACGGGCGAGAGCGGCGATTCGCTGCGCTACCCCTGCTGGAACCCCGTGCTGTTCCGGTCCCGGGCCGGTACCGTTTTCCTGTTTTACAAGGTCGGTCCCAACCCGCGCAAATGGTGGGGCCTGGTGCGCATGTCCCGTGATGAGGGCCGCACCTGGTCGGCCCCGGTGCGGTTACCGGACGGCATCCTCGGACCCGTCAAGAACAAACCCGTGCAGCTGGCCGACGGCACCATTCTTTCTCCCTCCAGCACCGAAACCGAAACAAAGTGGAGCGTGCATGTGGAGCGCTCGGCCGACGGAGGGGTCACCTGGCAGCGGATACCGGTGCACCCGGAGTCCCCGGTGCAGGTGATCCAGCCCAGCATCCTGCACTACGGCGCGCGCCGCCTGCAGCTGCTCTGCCGCAGCCGGCACGACCGCCTCATGGAAGCCTGGTCGGAAGACGGCGGAAAAACCTGGGGACCGCTTACTGCAACAAGCGTCATGAATCCGAATGCCGGCACCGATGCAGTGACCCTGCAAAACGGCCGGCAGCTGCTGGTGTACAACCCGGCCCTCAGCGGCCGCGAATGGTACAACGGGCGGAGCCGGCTGCATGTAGCCATGTCCGGCGACGGTATCTACTGGAACGATGTCGCCGTACTGGAAAACGGGGACGGGGAAGAATACAGCTACCCGGCCGTGATCGAGGGAAGCGATGGCCGGGTACATATCACCTACACGTATAACCGTAAAAACATCAAGTACGTGGTGCTGGAACCGTAGGAG
>DATAGL010000747.1:0-5921 GCA_036263755.1 Chitinophagaceae bacterium
GATCCGCTTTGCCGACCTGATGCAGCTTCCTTTTCCCGATGGCTCTTTCGATGGCGTGGTGGCCAATCACATACTGGAGCATGTTCCCGACGACCGGCATGCGCTACAGGAGATCCGCAGGGTGCTGCAGCCTGGTGGCTTCGCCCTGTTGCAGGTTCCTTTCTCCCGTCAACTAAAGTCAACGCTGGAAGAACCCGGGATCCGGGATGCGGTCCGGCAGGCGGCGCAGTTCGGCCAGCGCGACCATGTCCGCATCTATGCATTTGGCGATTACCTCGAGCGCCTCCGGGGCGCGGGGCTTTCGCCGCAATATATTCCGCACGAAGACCTGCAGGACCTTTATTGCCTGGCCATCCAGCCGGGAGAGGGGATCATGTATGCCTGGAACGGAGCTCCCGGTAGCTCCGGGGCAAAGGCTTGAGCAGGCGTAGGGGAAAAGGCAGCCGGTTTTCAAACAGGGTCCAGTAGCGTTCTTCCCGGGCCCCGAATTTTTTATAGAACGCCGCCACGGAAGCGACATCCGACCCTTCAAAATCCAGCAGGCTTTTCTCTTCGCTATGATCCCGCAGGAAGGCGTCCACTAAAAGGGCGGAGGCTCCATAGTTGCGGGCCGCAGTTTCATTCCCTACCAGCCAGTAGTACCAGCGCCGGCCATCTCCGATAAATGCACAGGACGCCACCAGTTCCGCTTCTCTCGTATACACACCATAGGTAACCGCTGCGGGTGCCTGCCCGAACACGGAAGGCAGTGCAGGAAAGGGAGTGTTGCGCGTATCCATAAATCGCGGGTAAGTGGCCCGGCAAATGCGGATGATCTCCTCCAAAGGAATACCGGTTCGGATGGTGCAGCCGTGCTGCCCGGCTTTGCGGATCGCCCGCCGGATGTTGTCGTGGTAACCGGCGGCCATCTCGTTGTAAGGCCGGTCCAGCGGAAGCAGGTAATTGCTGCGGGGAATGGCGGCCGGTTCATCTAAGGGATTCTGCGCATTGAGGCTGAAGTCACGCAGCCGGAATTGCGCGGGTATGCCTTCCAGGAAAAGCGAAACCGTCTGCGGATCCAGGTGCCGGCCGAACACTCCGAGCACGGGGGCAAGGAACGGCTGGTAGAGATAATAAACACCCCATTTGCGGCGCCAGGGCAGGGGCATTACCGCTTCGTAGTCGTTCAGCACCAGGGCACCCCAGTGATCGCAGAGTGCATCCAGGTAAAAGGAATGCGCATAGATCAATCCGTTGGGTGCTGCCTGCACGCAGTGGTCCCAGCGGGCGCGGTCCACTGCGTGCTGTTTCAGGTATCGGAGCTCCCCTGTCATGCTAAAAGAAAACCGACCGGCCGGTGAAGGCATGCAGGTCCAGCTTTTTGAGGTCGATACTGAAGGTCATGCGGCGGAAAAAGGTGTTTTCTTCCGGCAGGGTTTTAAGGTTCTCGCGGTATTCCCGGCTGAAGAGGAGCGGGGCGTAAACGTTAAGCGCTCCTTTGAGCAGCGACAGCTGCAGTCCGGCAGTATAGTAGATCCGGCTGCCTTCATTCTCTTGTTCCCAGGCTTCGGCATAGGTGCCCAGGTCCAGGAACAGGCGCAACGGCATAAAGGAAGGAACGAATCCCTGCGGAAGCGAAGACGTGAAATTCAGTGCACCGACCCAGTTGCCGGATTGTCCCTGCAAAAAGCCGAAATAATCCATTCGCATCCGGAACCCGCCGTCGCGGATCATGATCTGCCGGGCAGCCAGTCCCTCGTTGCGGACGGCGCTCTCTTCGCTGTAAACGGCCGAAGCGCTGCGGCCGAGAAAATAATTGCTGTAGGTATAATCTTCTTCGCCGGTCACGCCCAACAGCTTCGGCTGGTAACGGCCGAGGAAGGTGTTTCCTTTGTCGCCCGCCTCGCCGAATTTGGAGAAAAAGCTCCGGACCTGAAGGCCGCCATGCTCACCATAATTGAAAAAATAATTACCGGTAAGGTTCACCCGGTAAAAGCCGTTGCCCCGCTGCAGTTGCAGCTCGTAGTCGTAAGGATAAAGCGCACGCGTGTCCTGGCCGAAGAAGGTGGCCTGGTGCAGGGTACGCGTGCCGTACTTCAGGCCGGACTGGTACAGGAGGCTGTCTTCCGAGAACCGGACCGTGCGTTCAAATTGTCCTTCACCGATAAAGAAGGTCTTCCATTCCAGCGTCTGCCGCCGGGTACTGCGCGGTCCGCCCCGGAACGTGATCCGGGCTGATGGAACGATCTTGTAAAAGCGCTGGAAAAGCTTGTTGCCCAGGGTGTCTTTTCCTTCGCGGTAGGAGTAGGTGCTGCCCAGCAGGTTCACTTCCATTTTATGGAGCCGTCCTTCGCGGTATTGGGCATAATTGAGCTGCCCGGTCCCGTTCCATTCCTTGCTGTTGGTGCCGTAGAGGGGAGCCAGCATAAACCGGAACCGGCTCGGCGGTAGAAAATAATTGGTGATCAGCGCACCGGCCATCAGCCGGTCGTACTGGTTATAGCCGGCCAGGGGAGAGAGAAAAAGCACGTGCTGGTCGGGCTGCCGGGAATAGGCGGCCAGGCGCTTGCCGCTGAACGGAGTCATTACTTTCCAGCCCTTCCGGTCCAGGCCCGGCAACAAACCCTTGCGGGAAAGCAGGGGCAAGGCAGCCCCTCCGCCATAGGACTGCACCAGGGCCGTAAAATCATCGGGTTGCGGATGACGGAATTGCCAGCGCCGGTAATATTCCTGCATCAATCCGCGCATCTTTTCCGGTCCGAGTATCCCTTCCAGGTGTTCCATCCAGCGGGCCGCCTTGTGGTAGGTGGTCAGGCCGTAGTTCTCCCGGCTGAAAGCACCGGAAGCCTCAATGATGGGCTGATCGCGCCGGCGGGCAGCGGCCGTGCGGAACAGCAGTTCCTCCCAGTTCATGCGTGGCGGGTAGCGTAACCGGGCATACTTGTATTCATAATAGGTATTGAGGCCTTCGTCCAGCCAGGGATGGGCGCGCTCGTTGGAAGCAAGGGCGCCGTAAAACCAGTTATGGCCAATTTCATGAGCAATGGTGAGGTCCAGCTCCTTCGCATCGTCCATAGGCGAAAGCGCCGCCAGGGTGGGATATTCCATACCGCCGCTGATGCTTTCCGGGCCCTGCACCACCTGCGCCAGGTCGTAGGGATAATCGCCGATCTCCGAGGAGTAAAACCGCAGTGCCTCCTTGCAATAGGCGATCCCGTTTTTCCAGAAGGGCTCCTGCGCCGGAGTGGAATAGCTCAGCACCTCCACCACTTTCCCCGAAGGCAGGACACAGGTATCCGCCGCCACCCGGAAGTCCCGGCTGGCAAACCAGGCAAAATCATGTATGTCTTTCTGGAGGTATTGAAGGGTTTTTACCGCCGTATCTATTTGCCGCCGGGGCGGTAATGGTACGCGGGCGCTTACCGGTTTGCGGTTTTTCGTCTGGGGTCTGGGGCGGGGCGTTTTGGCTACCGCCGCCGTTTGCGCTGTCCTGCCTTTCTGTTGCAGCATCCATTCCTTTTCCTCCGGGTTTTGCAGGTGTCCGGTGGCGGCAACCAGGTAGGAGCGGGGCAGGGTAATGCGCACGTCGTAATCGCCGAATTCGCTGTAAAATTCCCCCTGGTCCAGATAGGGCATCGGGTGCCAGCCCTTGCGGTCATAAACAGCGGGCTTCGGGTACCATTGCGTTGCCTGGAAGGTGGAACCGTCCCAGCCGCCCCGGGAAACATTCAAGGGAAGCTGCACATGGAACGGTGTGGTGATGACGGCCTGCGCGCCGGGCAGGAGGGGAGCGGGCAGCAGCAGCTTTACGATATCAATATGCTGCGGGTGGTCTTCGGTGTGCGCAGCTGTATTATTGACGCGGAACTGCAGGCGGTTGATATAGCCTTTATGTCCGCGTGGAGAAAAATAAAACCGGGTACTGCCCTGCTCCAGCAGCTGGTCGGAAAAAGCCGTTCGGTCGTTCCGGTAGGCATTGGGCCAGAGATGAAACCAGATGTAGGTCAGCGTATCGGGAGAATGGTTGGTATAGGTGATTCGGGCAAAGCCGTCGAGCGTTTTTTCTTCCCCATTCAGTCGCACATCGATCCGGTAGTCGGCACGTTGCTGCCAGTACTGGGCCCGGACCGCCCCCATGAGGAACAGGAAAATCAGCAGGAATAAGGATTTTTTCACCTGCCGAAAGTATAAAAAAAGCACCACAGGGTGGTGCTTTGCTTATTCGGGAAAGACAGCTTTTACAGCCTGCCTTTTTTATTCAGCAGGTCAAAGAAGGCGGTAAGGTCCTTGCCGGTTTCTTTTTCCAGTACGGCACGGAAGTCTTCCGGGTAAGGGTGCCGGAACTTCCACTGCTCAAAATAGGCCTGCAGGGCTTTTTCCAGCGTGGGGCGGCCCACTTCCTGCTCCAGCTTGTACAGCCACATGGACGTTTTGATGTACTCGACGATCCCATACTCTTCCTTGTTCTTGAAGTCCTCGGAAGGGGTACCGATCGCCGCTTCCATGGGCACTTGCTTCAGTGCGCTGTAGATAATCTCCAGGAATTCCTCGGGATTTTTCTTTTTCAGCTCTTTGGGAAGCATGTCGCCGAAAACGCTGTTGGCCCGGTACTTTTCCGCTTCGTACCGGAACTGTACATAGGTATTGATGCCTTCGTCCATCCAGGCATGGGTGCGCTCATTGGAAGCGAGCATACCGTACAGCCAGTTGTGGCCTACTTCGTGCGTGATGACAGCATCCAGGTATTCACCGGTGGCGGTCGGGCTCGTAATGAGGGTGATCATCGGGTATTCCATGCCGCCCGACATATCGTTCTTCGGACCTTCCACAGCAGCTACTGTGGGGTAGGCATACGTGCCGAAGGCCTGGCTGTAAAAGCGGGTGCCTGATTTGATATAATCAATCGATGTGACCCAGTTCTGGTTGCCGTCCGGATGATGGTAGGCAAACACGTCCACCGTTTTGCCGCCGCCCAGCTGAAGGGTATCGTAGCGGATGACAAAGTCCTTGTTGGCGAACCAGGCAAAGTCGTGGATCTGCTCGCCGGTGTAGGACAGCGTTTTCGCTGCAGTCCGGGGCAGGGCATAGGCAACAGTATTGGTCCTGGATTGGGCGGCCACGTTGGCGGCACCAATGGTTTTATATTGCCTCAGTTCATCGGCGCTTTGCAGCGTTCCTGTGGCCCCTACAATATAGGCCGAAGGCACCGTAATGTTCACGCGGAAGGTGCCGAACTCGCTGTAAAACTCGCCCTGGTCCAGGTAAGGCATCGGGTGCCAGCCCTTACGGTCGTAAACAGCAGGTTTCGGATACCACTGCGTCACCATATAATTCTGCCCGTCGTGGCCGGAGCGGGAGCTGTAGGTCGGCAGTTTCACATAAAACGGGGTGGTCAGCGTGATCTTGGCACCCGGTGCCAGCGGCTGGGGCAACAGCACTTTGACCACGTCAATGTGTTCAGGATGGGCTTCGGTTTTAACCGGTTTTCCATTCACGGCAAACTGCAGGCTGTCGATATAGCCTTTGTCCTGCATTTCATTCCAGCGCTTCTGCCCGTCGGGATCGCGGAACAGCTGCCGGGCAAATGCCGTCTTTTCGTTCTTGTAGGCGTTGGGCCAGAGGTGAAACCAGATAAAGTCCAGCCGGTCAGGCGAATGGTTCACATAATCCAGCTTCATTTTTCCCTTCAGGGAATGGGCATTGTCGTCCAGGGCTACATCGATCGTGTAATGCACTTCCTGTTGCCAGTAGCCGGACTGTGCGGAGGCGGCAGCCGCGGAGAGCAGCAGGAAAGCGGATAAAAGAAACTTCATGAAAGGTTTACCGTTTAAATGTTTAAAGTGTGGTTTTTACAGGCAGGGATTCCACGGTTACGGGGCTAAATATAAAGCCCGGTTCACAGGAATAGACGCGGCAACGGAGCAAATTCTGTACACCGATCC